>JBDSEW010000270.1:0-5205 GCA_039919825.1 Chitinophagales bacterium
GACGTTGGTGTAAAAGCGTTCTGTTACCTGGTGTTTGATTATGCAAAGCTTAAAAAATAGCTTCCTCTAAACAGGCATTGAAATGCATGCAATAAAAAGAATTGCCATTCTCGGAATGGGTGGAGTGGGTGGATTTTATGGGGGGAAATTAGCGGCACACTATGCTGCAAATACGGATGTTGAAATCATTTTTATTGCAAGAGGTGAAAATGAAAAAGCAATCCGTGAAAAAGGATTGCTACTCAGAACTCCATCAGGTGAACAAATCATACATCCGAAAATAGTGAGCCATGATCCTGATGCAATCGGAGATGTTGACCTTTTAATCTGTACCATAAAAGCATATGACCTGGAAGAAAGTATTGCTGCAATTGCGCCATGTATAGGTGCTGAAACCATTGTACTTCCGCTGTTGAATGGCGTAGATAATCTAAACAGAATTCATAAGCTACTTCCTCAGGCCACCTGCTGGCAGGGTTGTTCCTATATTGTTTCCAGGCTCACAAATCCCGGTGTTGTAATTGAAACAGGCATCTGGAATCAACTGTACTTCGGTTCAGAAGTGTCAACTGAACAAAAAATTCAACAGTTGGAAAATATTTTCACTGAAGCAGGCATTAATGCGAAGGGGATCAAAGAAATTACACCGGTAGTGTGGACGAAATTTCTTTTCCTCTCTCCCATTGCCACAATGACGACTTCGCTGAATTTACCGATGGGTGCTGTTCTTGAAAATGAACTACATGCTGCAACGCTCTGTGGACTGATAGCTGAGATAGCAGGTATAGCCATAGCAAAAAAAATTCCCCTTCCTATAAGTATTGAATCCGATATACTGGAGAAAATGAGGAAGCTTCCCTTTGCTACTTACAGCTCCATGCATTTTGATCAGTCGTATGGAAAGAAAACAGAAGTTGATTCACTCACCGGCTACGTGGTGAAGCTTGGGAAAGAACTTGGTATTCCAACACCTGTGCATGAACTTTCACTTTCAGTGCTGAATGCGCTATAATTCCCACCGATAGTTTAATTCCTCCATTTACAAATAGTACCGTAATTCATCTGCAGACCTGGTGAGACAGGAATTTATTTTTAGAAACGCTTGGAAATACTAAACAGTGTTCAGTATATTTGCATCGTTACTTATAAAATCATCATTAAGCTATGGGCATTACCGAACGGAAAGAGCGCGAAAAGCAGGAGAAGAAATCACTGATCCTGGAAGCAGCCACCAAAATGTTTCTCCAAGACGGGTTTGATAAAACGTCCCTCCGAAACATCGCAGACAAAATTGAATACAGTCCTGCCACTATTTATCTCTACTTCAGGGATAAGAATGAATTGTTCTATGCCATCCAGGAAAAAGGATTTGAACTGCTGCTGAAGCAATTCAAAAAACTCACTTCCATTAAGGATCCTTTTGAAAAGCTGATCCGTGTAGGTAGAGAGTACCTGAAGTTCGCAGAGAAAAACCCGGAGTACTATGATCTCATGTTCATCATGCGTTCACCCATGATACACATAGAAGATGAAGAGAACTGGGATTGCGGCATGCAGAGCTTCCATTTCCTCGAAGAAGTAGTGACTGAATGCATCAGGTTAAAAAAGATCAAATCGAAGAATTCCACCACAGCATCCATCGCCATCTGGTCTTTTGCACATGGATTGGCGGCCCTCCACATCCGCGACCGCTTTAAAAATATGCACAAGATAAAAATCAATAACCTGATGGAAGAAGAACTCGCTGAAATGATGAGCATGATGAAAGCATGATTTTTACCCCCAATACAATCTCCCGTTCCACTGCACCAACTTATCCATTGCCATTTTCCAAAAAGATACCACTCATGAAATACACAATCCGGTAGCTGCTGCCACTCCTGTTGTTTCCACTTATTATCCGGGCGCAGCATCCCATTCTTGAAAATTACATTGCCGAAGGACTTAAGAACAACCTGGCTTTACAGCAAAAAGAATTTTCTCTGCAAAAATCAATGTATGCATTGAAAGAAGCACGAGGACTTTTTCTTCCTTCCCTCAACCTGCTGGCAGATTATACCTATGCAGACGGCGGAAGATCCATAGACATTCCAATCGGTGACTTATTGAACCCGGTTTATTCCACTCTAAACCAGCTTACCAACTCTGGTTCATTTCCACAGGTTGAAAATGAAAGCGAACAATTCCTGCCTAATGATTACCATACTACCCGCCTGGAAGCAGCCATGCCATTGATCAATGCAGAAATTTTTTACAACCAGAAAATAAAAAAAGAAGACATCAACTTTCAACAGGCAACCGTGAATGTTTACAAACGAGAGCTCGTGAAAGAAATTAAAAATGCCTATTATAAATACCTGCAAGCCATACAGGCTGCCAAGATTTATGCAAACACCTCCAGGCTATTAACCGACAACAAATCGGTAACCGAAGCATTGGTAAACAATAACATGTCGCTGCCTGGTAATGTGCTAAAGATCAATGCCGACATTGAAAGAAGCAACGCCTTGTATCTCGAAGCACTCAATAACAGAGAGCTTGCGGCAGCTTATTTTAATTTTCTTCAGAATAAATCCTTCAATACAATTATTGAAGAAGACAGCGTGCTGCTGAACGAAGTTTCCATCGCACAGATCAACACAACTGGCACTGTAGAAACCAGGGAGGAATTACTGCAATTGCAGAGTGGCCTTGCTCAAAACAACCTGTTGTTAAAAATGCAGCGTTCTCATGCCATTCCGCAACTGAATACTTTTTTGGATGTAGGTTACCAGGGTTATCAATATACGTTTGATGAGTCGCAGCAATATTTTTTCGGAGGATTACAGCTGAAGTGGAATATTTTCAGCGGCTTCACCAATACCAACAGAGCAAAGCAAACAGAAACCGATGTCAGGAGTCTTAACCTCCAGATAGATGAAACAGAAAAACAGCTGAATCTTCAGCTTACGCAGGCACGGCTCGAACTGCAATCTGCAATAGCCAAGCAACAGGCAGCTATAAAAGCACTGGAATATGCAAATGAATATTACCGGATCACACAACTCAGGTACGAACAAAATCTTGCCCTGCTCATTGAGTTATCCGATGCACTCAATCAATTCAGCGGCGCACAATTAGCATTGTCATTGTCCAATGCTGAAGTGTTGATCAAACAATCAGAAATAGAAAGAAGATCCGCTTCTTATAAACTCTAACAAACTCTTTCAATTCTACAACATGAAAAATTCATTTCCCTCCCTCCTCCTTATAATCACTGTTTCAATTGCCATTGCCGGCTGCGGTTCAAAAGCTACCGATGAAAGTAACAAAGAGAGTAAGATCATCAATGTGAAAACCGCTCCTGTAAACAAACAGACCGTTGCATTACCTATCGTTTCCAGCGGTTTAATCACTTCTAAAAAAGTGGCGCGTTTATCATTTAAAACAGGTGGCATCATTTCGCGCATGATGGTCGACGAAGGACAAAATGTTCGTTCAGGCCAATTACTGGCAACGCTCGACCTTACGGAAATAAACGCTTCGGTAATGCAGGCGCAACAAAATGCGGAGAAGCTGCAACGTGATTATGATCGCCTGAATAACCTTTATAAGGAAAAAGCAGCCACGCTTGAGCAAGTTCAGAATATCAGTACGGCTCTTGAAGTAGCCAGGCAAAGTTTAACCACCGCAAAGTTTAACCAGCAGTACTCTTCCATCTATGCAACAGAAAATGGTACTGTTATTAAAAAGCTGGCCAACGAAGGCGAGCTTGCTGCACCCGGAAACCCCATCTTCATCATCAATTCAACACAAAATAATGACTGGGTGATCCGAATTGGGGTAGCGGACTACGACTGGACGCGCATAAAAGCCGGGGATGTTGCTGTTATTACGCTCGATGCATATCCATCTGAAACTTTTAAAGGCACAGTGAGTGAAATTGCTGAAGCAGCCGATCCATACTCAGGCACTTTCCAGGTTGAATTAAAAGTAAATCCGGGTGAAAGAAAATTCGCCAACGGGCTGATTGCAAAGATCGAGCTGACTCCAATGAAGGGCCAGGAGCTGAGCATGATTCCTATTGAAGCCTTGGTGGAATGTTCGGGCAACAAAGGTTTTGTTTATAAGCTAGATGATGATAAAAAGTCAGTCACCAAAATGCCGGTTACAGTGGCATTTTATCAGAAAAACCAGGTGGCACTTTCAGGTATTGATGCTGCTGTTAAGGAAGTAGTAACAGGTGGCTCCGCTTACCTCACAGAAAATTCTGCAGTTTCGGTTGCAACTAAATAATTTTTGCAGTCAACAATTCTTTCGACAAGGTTTTTAAAAATACAAAATGAAAATATCAGAGTTTTCAGTTAAAAATTACCAGTTCACCATAATTGTTTTTGTGATGGTGATGGCGCTTGGTATCAGTTCACTTCTTACCATGCCACGGGGCGAAGACCCTCCTTTCAATGCTCCATACTTCGTAGTGATTGCTGTTTATCCTGGTACGAGTCCCAACGACATGGAAGAGCTGGTAGCTGATCCTATAGAGGAAAAACTCAACGAACTCAGCGACATCAAACGCATTCGTACTGAAATTGATGATGGACTGATGATCTGCCAGGTGGATTTTATCTGGGGCAGCGACATCGATGGCAAATACAATGAAGTAGTTCGGGAAATCAATAACCTCCGGCCAGATCTGCCTGCAGACATTCTTAGTCTTGATGTAAAAAAACTTACTTCCAGCGATGTGAATACAAAGCAGATTGCGCTTGTCTCGGAAAATGCTTCTTACAAAAATTTGTATGATGAAGGGGATCGTTTGAAAACAGAGCTGGAGAAGATAAGTGGTGTCAAGAAAGTAGCTATACACGGTTATCCCGAACAACAGGTTCGTATTTCGCTCAACCTTGAAAAGATGGCGCAGAATAAAATTCCACTCTTCAGAGTATTGGGTGCCATTAAAAATGAAAACGTAAATATTCCGGGCGGAAGCATTGACATGGGTGAAAAGAAATTCAATGTAAAAACCAGTGGGGATTATACTTCCGTTGAGGAAATAAAAAACACCGTTGTATTGGCGTCTGCTGAAAAGATTGTGTACATGAAAGATATTGCTTCCGTAGAACTTGGATATGAAGATGAAAATTACCTCGCACGTTTTAATGGGAAACGTGCTGTGTTTGTGACTCTAAGTGAAAAAGACCGTACAAATATTCTCGCCATCAA
>JBDSEW010000288.1:0-8497 GCA_039919825.1 Chitinophagales bacterium
CAATTGCCACGGCGATCGATGTAGAATTGTCTACCATTTATTTCAATCAGCGAATATCCCTGCGTAAACATTCCAAGCTTATCATAGATAAGTGGAATGACAATATTGCCCTGCAGATCAATGTAACCCCCCTTATCTGCAATCATTACACCTGCATAGCCTTCGGAAAACGGAAATGCATAATCATATTCTGGTTTAATCACTTCTACACCCTGCCTGTTGATGAAGCCCCATTTGTTGTCTTTATTAATGCCTGCCAGGCCTTGTGAAAAATCGTCGATCTCCAGGTATTTCATAGGAACCACAAGATTTCCACGCATGTCAATAACGCCTGTGTAACCCTCCTTTTCTACCACAGCAAGTCCCTGGGAGAAAGACATCCCGTAATCATAAATGAATGGAATCACAGGTTTACCTGTTTTGTCGATCGCTCCGTAAAAGCCACTCTTGCTTACAAAAGCCAGTCCCTCGGAAAATGGATTCCCTTCTTCATACTCAAAGGGTAGTACTTCCTTCCCCGTTTTATCAACGTAACCCCATGAAGTTCCGTTATAAACGCAGCCCAGGCCTTCAGAAAAAGAGTTGGCTTCGGTATATTGTAATGGAATAACTTCTTTACCGTTTTTGTCGATATAGCCATACAGGTCTTCCAGGCTAACGATGGCCATTCCCTCTGAGAAAACATATATCTCATCATACTTAGGGGCCGTTATCACTTTTCCGGTGCCGGATTCCATTACACCATATTTGCCATTTTCTTCAAAAGTTTCCAGTTGCTGGGCGAAACCAACAGGACTTAAGGAAATGAGCAACAAGGCTGCAAACAGCATTTTCTTCATACAATTCGTTTTTTCAGTGCGCAAATATCTTTATAGTTTCGATAATTTCAATCTCCGATTTAAAGTGGGCCGGGAACAGGAAGCAATATTCCATAATTGGAAGTTAGCACCGGCTTTTATATTTATGGTTGGCATAGCTATTTTGGAATGCCTCCCACCTGAAGAGTGTACGACAATTTGTGATTCTTGACCGTAAAATGAAATAAGCGCCAAGACACTAAGGCGCCAAAAAAAAGAAACACTGTTGACCCACCATAACCTTCTTAGCGCCTTGGCGTTTTGGCGCTAAATGAACTTCACTTATCGGTTGGAGTCGCGTTGCTCACAATTTAGATTATATATAACCCATTACTATTAGATTGGCAATTAATCAGTTGCAAAATGAACTACAAATCGTTAAGATGAAGGTTATACAGGATTTGTTGCGGAAAAGCAGCAGGATGAATTTGTCATACACCCCACCTGAACTACTCCCAATCATCTTATGTTCGAAGTCTTATCTTTGCGCAACTTTTTTAAACCCTACCGATATGCCGGCAGACGCTCCCAAAATTTTATTAGAAGGATTAACCTACGATGATGTGTTGCTTTTACCTGCTTTTTCGCAGGTGCTGCCCCGTGAAGTTGACACTGCCACTCAACTTACCAGGAATATAAGGATCAATGTACCGGTGGTTTCGGCTGCGATGGATACCGTTACCGACTGGGAAATGGCCATCGCCATGGCCAGCCAGGGTGGCATTGGAATTCTTCACAAGAATATGTCCATTGAAAGGCAGGCGGAAGCCGTACGGAGAGTAAAGCGGAGTGAAAGTGGTTTGATACTTGACCCTATTACGCTGGAAGCAGATCAAACGATTGGCCAGGCCCTGCTCATTATGAAGGAGCACAAGATTGGAGGTATTCCGATTGTGAATAAGGAAGGGTTACTGGTAGGAATTCTCACCAACCGTGACCTTCGGTTTGAGAAAAATACCAAACGGAAAATTTCAGAAGTAATGACAAAGGACCGGCTGGTGACAGCCCCCGAAGGCATGGATCTGAAAAAGGCCGAAGGAATCCTGCAGGATTATAAGGTAGAGAAGCTTCCGGTAGTAGACAAAAAGGGAAAGCTGAAAGGCCTGATCACCTACCGGGATATTTTAAAATTGAAAAGTCATCCCAACGCTCGCAAAGACAAATATGGCCGCTTGCTGGTAGGAGCTGCTGTCGGTGTTACGGCTGATATGCTGGACCGCATTTCAGCACTTATTCATACTGGTGTAGATGTGATCTGCATCGATACTGCCCATGGGCACTCACAGGGTGTGCTGGACTCAGTAAAAAAAGTGAAAAAAACATTTAAAAACCTGGAGGTGATTGCCGGCAATGTTGCCACTAAAGAGGGTGCGGCGGCGCTGGCAGAGGCTGGCGCGGACGCAGTAAAGGTAGGTGTTGGTCCGGGTTCAATTTGTACCACCCGCATTGTAACAGGTGCAGGTGTGCCCCAGTTTTCCGCTATCATGGAATCTGCCAAAGGATTGAAGAAATACAAGATTCCGCTGATAGCAGATGGAGGAATACGCTATACCGGAGACATTGTTAAAGCGATAGCTGCCGGGGCCGACACCGTGATGGCAGGTTCCCTGTTTGCCGGTGTAGAGGAATCACCCGGTGAAACGATCATTTTTGAAGGCCGCAAATTCAAATCATACCGCGGCATGGGTTCAGTAGAAGCGATGCAGGAAGGATCCAAAGACCGTTATTTTCAGGATGCTGAGGATGATATTAAAAAACTGGTACCTGAAGGAATTGTAGGCCGTGTACCTTTTAAAGGAACACTTGCTGAAGTGATGGTACAGTGTGTAGGAGGACTCAGAGCCGGTATGGGTTATACCGGTGCACCGGATATAAGAGCATTGCAGGACGCGCGGTTTGTAAAAATTTCTACCGCAGGTATTCGTGAAAGCCATGTACATGATGTGGTAATTACCAATGAAGCCCCGAATTACAGCAGGTAACTCCTTAAGATTCATTACGAATTAGGTTTGTGAATGGCGAATGGTTGCGATAAAAGTAAACTTTCGATTTCTCCTTCTTACATCTTAAGTCTTACGTATCACATCTCTCGCATTACCGCTCTGTTTCTCCAATCTTACTTCACAAACTGCACCTGTTCACGGTACTGGAATTGCTGCACTTGTTTTTTAAGAATAGGTGCGAGCGGACTATCGGTTATCTTACTTTCCATCCAGGCATCGATATAAAAATATTTAACCGGCACACTCTCTATGGAATCATTAAATGTTGCTCTCAGATAGGCATGTGCTTTTTCCCATTGCTCCTTTATGGCTTTCTGATCCTTTAATTCAAGAAGTTTTTCCAGGAATGACAAGAGAAATATTTCGAAAGTGAAAGGTTTGTTTTTTGAACGCAGGTATTTTTCTGCGGCCGCAATTTTTGAGAGTACTACCCGGGGATTTCCCAGTTCATAATGCGTTAAGATTTCGTCGATCTTAATTCCGCTTACCACATCGTCGCGAAAAGCCGGTGGCGTAGTATTGATGGCCTGGTTGATCCATCCCAGTGCTTCTTCAAATTTTCCTTCAATAAAATAAGCCTGGCCTATTCGCTGAAATAACTGAAGCTCAAAAGTTTTTAAGATGCGCCGGCTATGCAGCTTGTATTCCTCCTTAAATGCAGGCACACGCTTCAGCAACTCTGAGAATTTTCCGGTAAGCAGTTGAATGAGAAACTCCTGATGAAATCCGTTTTGAAAGATCAGCGCACGGTATTTTTCATGGACGGCTTTTACTGCGCGCATTTGCTCAATATCATTCATGGCAGTATCAAACCTGCCCAATGTACCGGCGATAGCCGATTTACGCTGCAGCGTTTTTATTCTGGCTGAAACACTTTCCTCAAATAATGCGGGATATTCGCTGAAGAGTGCTTCTGCTTTTTGAAGTGATTGGTATGCCGCCACATATTGATGGGTATAATTCTGAATGATACCACGCAAGGAATAAAAATGATATTTAGCTGAACCTGACAATGGTGCACATTCATCTGCAAGCACCGGACGATCCAGTAATTCGTAATACTTCATCACCTGTTCCTTGTTTCGCGCATAGCCTGTTTCTGCTCGTATCAGGTTCAATTCGATCCTGAGCTGGTGGTATTCATACAGGTTGTCAATTTTATTTCGCAGCTCCGTAAGATCCTTGGTTAGCTGATCCTTTTGAAGACGCAGCCGGTCCCGATTTTCTTCGTCAGCAAGAAACTCATACCGAAGACTGGTTAAATGAAGCAGGTAAGAGAATTTTTCCTTTTTCCATGCAAATTCGAGCGCTTTATCAAGAAGTTTCCGGCCCTGTTCCGTCAGTCCTTTCTTGTATAAAATTTCCACCTTACAGATGAACTTATTGATCTCCACATTGCTGCTTTGATAGTATTGATCCAGTGCATCCAGCAATTGGTGATAAAGATAATGCTTCACAACGGCGAGTTGGGCCGTAATTTTTCCATCCAATTGCTTTTTCAGGATGCGATCATCATACTCCTCCATTTTGTCGAGTTTATCGAACAGAAGCATATAACTATTCTGTGTACCCTTAATATGAAAGGAGTTTATTTTTTTGAAGTACCCCTTTTCTGATTTAGAGAGGGACTTAATGAGCTCAAACAAGTGATCACGGGTTTCCATCAAAACAAAAGATAGCAGTTGCGCAGTATGTTGATTTTCAGCTTATTACATTCAAATTCTATCATGTTGAAATCAAATATTGAACGCGTAAAGTAATTTATAAATCGAAGAGTGCGTCATCTAGTGACATAACTTGCAGCTACTTTTTCACCGATAAAAAGGTAAGCTGAATTAGTCAATGAATCAAATACGATTAACATCATTTTTCTAAACCCAACCCGACTATGGACACACGTTTTACTTTTGATTACCTGGCTTGTGCCAAACCCAAAATGAAATAAAGACCATACCAAAATGATGCTTTTAACCGCAGAATTACAAACCCTGCCTATAAACACCATAATACAATTTGGTTAAAAGATTATTATTTATTTAACACGTCTTTATTTCGAAGCCGTTCCCGAAAATGGAACGGCTTTTTTTTTAGTAGGAAACTCCCAATCAATGGTCCTCATATTTAGGAACAATAGTTGCCTGAGCTGTTTCTAAATCATCCACATGAAACTAAGGTATCTGGTTATAACACTGATCATCGCGGCTGCATCGTGCAGCAATCCGGACGATAACAGCATCAACATTTTTTCCATTGAAGACGACATTGCACTGGGTAAGCAGGTAAGTGATGAAATTGCGAGCGATCCTGCGAACTATCCGCTGCTTGATCCAGCATTAAATGCCGGTGCTTACGATTATGTAAATAATATCCGCGATAAGATCCTGGCAGCGGGGAATGTTTTCTACAAGGATGAATTTACATGGGAGATGCACATCATAAAGGATGACAATACAGTAAATGCATTTTGTACTCCGGGAGGTTACATTTATATCTACACCGGTTTATTAAAATACCTGGAATCCGAAGATGAATTGGCAGGTGTGATGGGTCATGAAATGGCGCATGCTGACCGTAGGCATTCCACTGATCAGTTGACAACAAATTATGGTATTGAATTTTTACTTTCTATTCTTCTCTCCGGCAGCGCTTACGATTATGCATCTATTGCAGCAAGTCTTGCATATCTTGAATTCAGCAGGGAAGATGAGACGGAAGCAGATGAATATTCTGTTATTTACCTCTGTCCTACCGATTACAACGCTGCAGGCTCAGCAGGATTTTTTGAAAAACTGATTGCGGATGGAGCTTCCGGAGATGTACCCGTATTTCTTAGCACACATCCGGATCCTGGTAACAGAATAGAAGAAATTAATGCGGCAAAGGTGGAGCAGGGCTGTACAGGTAGTGCCACCTATGATGAAGCATACCAGAATTTCCTGAATTTACTACCCTAAAACACGCTGATAATATCCTGATAAGAATCTCTTGCAGGGCACCACAAAGCATACTTCATTATCATATTGTTAATTTTTAAAAGCCGCTATCTAATTTGTATCGAAGATATCTGCTTATTAAATGATCCTTTAGGTAGTACTTCGTCGGCCATAATAATCCAGGTGCTGAAACACCCTGGAATCGGGTGCACGACAAATCTTTGTTTTTGTGGTCGGCGAGACGTCGACCACGGTCAGCACCTTCCCTATGTCTCAGTCCATGGTTAGCGTCCCGCCAACCATTGCTCGGGAAAACTGAATGATTTGTCGCACACCCCTGGAATCAATGATGGATGGAATATCAAAATTCTTACTACTTTGTGCGGCCAACGAGAAATTAAAGCTCATCCCCCTAAATCCATCCTACCAATTATGTGCGTAGGTATCAGCCCAAACCCTGATATGTATCCATAAACCACTTTTCATGCAAAACACCAATTTCCTGAACTGTGTGATTGTTGATGACGAACCCCTTGCAATTGAAGGACTAAAGCGACAACTCAAATCACTCGACTTTCTTAATTTATCAGCTACCTTCCATAATGCTATTGAAGCGAGCAGCTTTATTGAGATAAACAACGTAGATCTGTTGTTTCTTGATGTAAACATGCCCCACTTAAGTGGACTGGGAATGTTGAGATCGTTGTCTAGAAGACCACTTGTGATCTTTACCACTGCACATCCTGATCACGCCATGGAGGCATTCAAATTTGATGCTGTAGATTACTTACTGAAACCTTTTTCATTTGAGAACCTGATGAAAGCCATCAACAAAGCAGTATTGATGTTGAAGGCAAAGTCCCACCGCGATGGCCCTGAACACTTTTTTGTAAAAAGTGAGGGTAAATACCATCGACTGTATTTTAATGAGATTAAGTTTATAGAAGGCATGAAGGATTATGTGAAGATACATTCAGACAAAGAATCTCTTGCAGTGGCGATGAATCTAAGCAGCATAACTGAAAAGCTTCCCACTGAAACCTTCGTAAGGGTTCATAAATCTTACATAGTTAACAAGAACAGAATCACCAAATTTGACAGTTTTGAACTGATGCTCGACACGGTTTCGATACCTATAGGAAATGTTTACCGTGAGAGCGTTGTAGGAGAAGTTTTATCTGACGACCTGATAAGAAGGTAAATTTCAGGACAGGAAATGATGAATGTGCTAAAGTCTGGCAAGATTAACCGCTGGCATCATTTTGCGCTGCATATTGCTTTTGTATTGGTGCTTTCCATGGTTGTGGCTCCACAATATCCCGCCGGACAAATTCTTCCATTTATTTTTTACAAATTCATTTCGCTGGTGCTGATCCTTTTACCGGTGTATATCAATCTTTATTTGCTCTTCCCTTATTTTAAAAACAGAAATAAATGGATGTATACCGGAGTGCTACTCACATTAATAGTAGTGTTTACACTGCTCAATTATCTCCGGTTTCAATGGATTGATCCTGCGTATGTGCCTGCATATGTCCGGTTTGACTATCCGGAAATTTCAATATTTTTTCTTTTTTTTTCGCTCGTCATGATTACAGGCACTGCTATGCTTCTAAAAATCATACGGCTTTTTCAGCAGCAGAATGTAACAGTGCATCAATTGAAACAGTACCAGTTGGAATCGGAATTGCAGTTTCTGAAACTTCAGATCAGCCCTCATTTTTATTTTAATATCATGAATAGTATCTATCATTCTATCAAAATTGATCCTGAACAGGCAGAAAGAATTGTTCTTCAGCTTTCTGACATTATGAAGTATCATATTTATGATTGCCGGAAGGACAAAGTAGAACTGGAGCATGAAGTGCAGAACTTAAACAACTATATCGGATTGCAGAAAATGCGGCTTTCATCAGATCCGGTAATAAATATTGAAGTGACCGGTGACCTGAACCAAAAATTTATTGCTCCCTTTATCCTGCTCACTTTTGTTGAAAATGCCTTTAAGCACGGCCTGGAAAAGCAATCAAAAAAACCAACACTCCATATTCAACTGAGCATGACGAAAAATGAAATGAGGTTTCAAATTTCCAATTCGAAACCTGACTTCGGTACTTCTATAAAAGCTGCGAGTGGAAATGGTTTAATAAATGTGAAGAAAAGACTGGAGTTGTCATATCCCCTTCGGCACGAACTGCTGATAGAAGATCAACAGGATCGATATGAGGTGGATTTGAAAATTCAACTCAATTAAAGGAAAAATGTTTGTTACCTGGGTTTAGGGATTGGAAGGCTCATCACCGTTCCTGTTGGACCTTATTTATAAGAACTAATCCTTCTTCTGTAGAAATTAGAAAGCATTCAAAAAGTGAGCGTGATTTGATAGGGCTGCTTCAAAAGAAGCAGCCCTTTTTTATGGCAATAATTATAGTGCAGACTATTATAAAGAATCAGCATCAAAGACTGTAGGCCGAAAGATATCTTTAAAAGGCAGACTTGAAAAAGCTGATTTATATTTTGGTTAACCATATCCTGCACTTCTTCCTCCTTTTTATTTACATCAGCCTTAAACAAAATATTGAAAGTATTAAAAAAGGGCTTTTTCGTATAATTTTTTAGGTGGTTAGTATAATACAAAATATCCTAACGTGGCGATTAAAGATGTTTGCGCAATATTTAAGCGTACTTAAATAAATGTAGCCAC
>JBDSEW010000370.1:0-6166 GCA_039919825.1 Chitinophagales bacterium
GCAAAGCCATAAAGAGAAAAAAAACGGCAATGATAACACCCAGCAGCACCAACCATCCATAGCCAATTTTTCTGAGAATGAATTGAAACAAGAGGAGGTGTTTTAGTTTCCTGGTTTATGCGGAGAAATACATCATTTTCAAAAGACACTAAGTAATTAACAAGCTGTTTTGAAAGGGTAAACGATTCAACAACAAAACCTGGCGTAATTCAAAACAGCTTCTTATTAATCTCACCCACATTCACAAAACACAATTTATGAATCCACTCAAACTCACTTTCCAATCATCATACGTCATTCACTATATACTATTTAAAATAGTCCCCACTCACCTCTTCATAGGTCGGAATATCATTGTAATGCCATTGTCCCAGCACTTTAGAACCTTTCAGCAGCACGAGGCCGGGATTGGAACGAATGATCGTTTTCAATACTGTTCCATCAGCATAATAAAATGAAAAGGGTGCATTCAACTCATGGCGGATCGGATCGAGCAATTCATACGGAGTGGAAGTGAGTCCCATAAATTGAACCCTATTTTTCTCACATTCAGTCGCAAGCTGATTTACTTTTTCAAAGGCTTCCGCATTTGTTTTTGTCATGTCCTGTGCGATCAGCCAGAAATGGTAATTCGGCTCATCCAGCACCAATGATGTTGCATCCTGGTTATCGTTGTCCCACACTTTAAAATCCGTGATCTTTGGTTTTTCCCCCTTTACCACAATTTCGCTGTTACTTTTTACAAACTCATTGCCGGCCATCCACACAGAATCCTGCCAGGGTAATGCCTTCAGGTTTTTCTCGAGGAACCAATCAGCGTTCTGTTCATCGTTATTGGTCATAACATAATCTCCGCTGGTTCCTGTATTCTTGTCCTTGTAAGTGAGTATAGTTACATACTGATCCGGTGTTTTTCCTTCGGGAAGTGTCATTTGCTCCCGGATATCATTGCCAACTTTATACGCACGGAAATCAATGATGGGCAGATGCTGGTAACAATATATAGTGAGATATGCGCTTAATCCCGTAAAAACAACCAGCAGCAAAGTGCCCATCACTTTTCTTTTGAATACAGGTTGAATTTTATGACGGAATGCGAAGATCAATATTATTAGCACCAACAGTACCACATCCTTATTAAACGATTGCTGAGGTGTGAGATGCAAAGCGTCCCCAAAGCATCCGCAGTCCGTTACCTTTCCCGTGATCGCTGAATAGCCGGTGAGCCAGGTAAAGAATACGATCAACAGCAACAGCAGCCATGCCGTCAGTTCCATTTGAATACCCAACAACAGCATAAAGCCGAGCACCATTTCCAGCACGCAAAAAAACATCGAGAGATATACAGAAATATTCCGCAACCATAAAAAGAAAGAAGAAATGAAACCGATTCTTTCAGTGTCTTCAGCAAACACTTCAAAATATTCATCCAGCTTTATCGAAAAACCAATAGGGTCTACCGCTTTCACAAAACCGGAAACAATAAACAATGCACCTACCAGGATGCAAATGACACGAATCACTTTACTCATTTCTGTTCACTGATTTTAATGAGGGCAAAAATAGCGTAATTGATAATATCGTAAAGGTTGGCATCCACTCCTTCCGAAGCAAGTGTTTGCCTGTCGTTCTCTTCCATTTGACGAATGCGGAGGATGCGCATCAAAATCAAATCGGTGAAAGAGCTGATCAGCATATCGCGCCAGGCTTCGCCGTAATCATGATTCTTTGCGATCATTAATTCCCTCGCTGTGGTCATCTTACCGGAGTAAAGTTCCATCAATTCATCGTGTGGAATTGGTTCTTCGATCCGTTCGCCCAATGTTAACCGGATGAGTGCAATCAGCGAATAATTCACGATGCCCATAAATTCACTGTCCATCTCTTCGGCCACCTTTTTTACCTCCAGCCGGTCGATCGTACGGATGCGTTGTGCTTTGATAAAGATCTGGTCAGCCAGTGATGCAAGCCGCAATACCCTCCACGAGGTGCCATAATCTTTGGCTTTCTTCGAAAAAAGTTCTTTGCAGGCATTGGCCTGCTCATCAAACTGCTGACTGGTTTTGCTTTCCAAGTTTTAGGGATATTTTTACAAACAATGGCTGCGAAAAATACAATCTTTTCAACAAAGACCACGCTTAATTGCCGGGGCCGGACACTTGACTTGTCCACACCAATCGTGATGGGCATCATCAATGTTACACCAGACTCATTTTATGATGGTGGAAAGTTGAGCACTGAAAAAGAATTGTTATTATATGCTGAAAAAATGCTGCTGGAAGGCGCTGCTATTCTTGATGTAGGTGGTGCCTCGACAAGGCCGGGGGCCAATGAAGTAACAGCGGAAGAAGAACTGTCAAGAGTGATTCCCGCCATTTCTGCCATCAGCAAACAATTTCCGGAAGCTATTATTGCCGTTGATACCTTCAGAAGCGACGTATTGAAGGCTGCTGTGGAATATGGTGCATCCATCTCCAATGATATTTCCGGTGGTGAACAGGATATAAATTTATGGAAAACTGTTGCTGAACTAAAAGTTCCTTATGTGCTAATGCACATGCAGGGAACTCCCGCCACCATGCAATCGAATCCTCAGTATGAAGAGGTGGTGAAAGAAATTTTTGACTGGATGAAAAGAAAAATTGTGCAACTGAATGAACTGGGAATTCATGACATCCTGCTTGATCCGGGATTTGGATTTGGAAAAACTGTTGCACACAATTTCCGGCTGCTTCATCAACTGTCGGTCTTCCGCCTGTTTGGATTGCCTATCTTGGCCGGCGTTTCCAGGAAATCGATGATTTGTAAAGTGCTGAAGGTAAATCCGGAGCGTGCGCTCAATGGAACATCGGTATTAAATGCTATTGCACTCCTGAAGGGTGCTGCCGTTCTAAGGGTGCATGATGTGAAGGAAGCAAAAGAAACCATACAATTAATTCAAGAACTGAATGCTGCTGCTGATTAAAATATTTTCGCATGAATATTCCATGATTGATATCATCGATATGGTATTGGTCACTTTGCTGTTGGTTGAATTGTACCGTCTCATACGCGGCACATTGGGGATCAACATCTTTTTTGGCATGCTGCTCATTTATGCGTCTTATTTGTTAGTGAAGTTTCTGCAACTGCATTTACTCACGGAGATCATCGGCCAGTTTGTAAATGCAGGTGTGATTGCATTGTTAATCGTATTTCAACCGGAGATACGCAGGTTTTTATTGAAGCTGGGTAAAGCAGGACTTGGAGACCGGGAAAACCTGTGGGACCTCATAAGGGGAAATAAAAAGCGACGGACCAAGCAACAGGACCAGGATGCTATTGAGATAGTGAATGCTCTTGAATATTTTTCAGAGCATAAAACCGGCGCGCTGATGGTATTCTTTTCCACTTTTAAGCTGAATGATTTCAATAGCCCGGGCGTAAAGATCAATGCCGTGATCTCTGCAAAATTACTGGAAAGTATTTTTGAAAAATCAAGTCCATTGCATGATGGTGCCGTGATTGTCTCCCAAAATAAAATTGTGTTTGCGGGAACTGTGCTACCGGTTTCTGAGAGTCCTTCGGTACCCGAACGTGCAGGCCTTCGTCACCGGGCTGCCATTGGCATTACCGAAGAAACGGATGCCATTTCCGTGATTGTATCTGAAGAAACGGGCATTATCTCCTACGCCCGCAATGGAAAAATAAAATCTGTTTCAGCCATTGGTGAGTTGAAACAGGTGTTGCATGATGCATTGGTGGGATGACTGTTTTGCAAATGCTGACTTCAATCTTCTTTAAGTTCATTTTGCAATAAAAGTTTTTTATTTGCATTCATTGCATACAAACCCATCCACAAATGAAACACCTCTCACTCTTTATTGTCTTTCTTCTCAGTCTTCACACCATTCATGCACAGGAAAAGAAACCTATAACCCATGAAAATATGTGGCTGATGAAAAGAGTGGGTGCGCCCGCCGTTAGCCCTGATGGTAACTGGGCCATATTCAGCGTTACCGAACCATCGTATGACGAAAAGGAACAGGTAAATGACATTTGGATAGTGGCAACAGATGGTAATTCATCTCCAAGAAAATTAACAGCAGGCAAGGCTGGTGAGAGTGGATACACCTGGAGCCCTGATGGAAAAAACATTGCCTTCGTGGCAAAACGTGATGGCGATGAGGAATCGCAGGTTTATATTATGAATGTAAAGGAAGGTGGTGAAGCACAGCGACTCACCGATTTATGTACCGGTGCCTCATCACCGAAATGGAGCCCGGATGGAAAGATGATTTTATTTACCAGCAACGTTTATCCGTTGTGCTACACAGATTCTTCAAATAAAAAAATGATCGAGGAAAAGAAAAAACTCAAATACAAAGCACGGGTTTATACTTCCTTCCCTATTCGTGATTTCGATCATTGGCTGGATGAAAAACAGGAACATGCCTTTGTACAATCACTGGAAGCAGGAAGTGTGTCGAAAGATATTTTTACCGATGTAATTATCAGCAAGTCATCCGGATTCAGCTACAGCAATGCGGCATGGAGCCCGGATAGCCGGGAAATAATTTTCGCGGTAAGCACGAATGCAAATACTGCTGCTTACCAGGAACCTTCTTCCCAACTTTATAAAGTGGTGTGGAGCGATGGAGATGCTGTAGCACTAACAGCAGATAATTATGATTACGGTAGCCCACAGCTTACCAGGGATGGAAAATACCTGCTGTGTTATAGTTACCCGGCCAATAACTACAAAGTTTATAACCTGAATCGACTCGTACGTTTTGACTGGCCATCCATGAAAAACAAAATGGTGCTCAGCGAAAAACTCGACCGGCCAATAAATAATTATGCGATCTCCGGCGAACAGGTTTATATAAGTGTGGAAGACCAGGGCAGAGACCTCATTTATTCTATACCATTAAACGGTGGTGATGCTAAAGTGATAAGTGGTGCAACAACAGGTTGTTTCACCAATATCAGTGCGGCTGTAGCAAACAGTCAGTTGCTGGTTGTCAATTATGAGACTGCTTCGAGCCCTTCGGAAATTGCAAAGCTTAATGCAGATGGTACACATATCCCAATTACAAAATTCAACAATGAAAAACTTGCGCAGCTGGATCTGCCTCCGGTAGAAACAGTTTGGTACACGAGTAAAAAAGGAAAGAAGATCAGAAGCCTTTTAGTAAGGCCGGCAGGGTTTGATCCTGCTAAAAAATATCCGCTGTTTGTAGTCATACACGGAGGGCCTGCCGGATCATGGAAAGAAAACTGGGGCTATCGGTGGAATTATCATTTACTGGCAAAACCGGGTTATGTCTTGCTGCTCACAGACTATACCGGTTCAACAGGTTATGGCGAAAAATTTGGACAGGATATTCAAAACGATCCTTTCAAAGGTCCTGGTGAGGAAATTAATGGTGCCGCTGAAGATGCGATCAAACGATTCTCATTCATTGATGCTTCGCGACAGGCTGCCGGTGGCGCCAGTTATGGAGGCCATCTTGCAAACTGGTTACAGGCTACTACTACGCAGTATAAATGTTTGATCAGTCATGCCGGGTTAGTGAACAGTGTTTCGCAATGGGGTACCAGCGATGTCATTTATAGTCGCGAAGTAATGAATGGCGGAGCACCCTGGACTGATTCAAAAATTTGGAAGGAACAAAATCCTTACAAATATGCGGCAAATTTCAAGACACCCATGCTTATCACGGTGGGTGAGCTGGACTACAGGGTGCCGATGAATAACTCCATAGAGAACTGGCACATTCTCCAACGCCAGAAAGTTCCGAGTAAACTTATTGTCTTTCCTGAAGAAAATCACTGGATCTTAAAGGCAGAAGACAGCAGGTTCTTTTACCAGGAATTGCAGGCATGGTTGGCAGAATATCTGAAGTAAGCCTAAAGTCCACAGATTAATCATTTAGCAATGCAACCATATAATTCAAAACGAATTATCACGTAAGCGTAAAATTCTTCACCTATAATAATCCACTTCAACTAAAACAGGAATTTGACTAATTTTGAAGATAAGATTAACTGGTCGATGAAGATGCGAACACGGAATTTCTGCGTGAACCAACCATTGAAATGAAACCCTGCTCACGATTTATTCTTATTATTCTATTATTGGGCTATCAAACTGCTACCGCACAAATCCTGAGTTTACAGCAGG
>JBDSEW010000316.1:0-4181 GCA_039919825.1 Chitinophagales bacterium
GAATTTGATCAACTCTGCATCATGAAAGTCAAAGCCCCTTCCTTCCCGGCTTGGCCGGAACCCCAAAGGGGAAGGACTTTCCTCCTTCGTGGCAAAAGCTTAACTTATTTTTACACTTAAAAATTAAGTGAAAACAATTTTTGAATTTGACCTGTTTTTAAGCTTGTGATGATGTACAAATCTATCCCCTTTTAAGTATAGCTACAAGCCATCTCAAAATTGGTGCGTCCTGCTGAATTTATTTTCCAAAGGATCCTGTGGGCAGCATCTGCCAAATTCCCGGGAGATTCCGAATCAAGTTCGGAATGACGCTGCTCTTTTGGCTTTTTGAGATGGCTTCTAACAAACCAAAAATCACCTGTTCATCCTGCGGCTTGTTTCCATAAAAAAAGCTCTGTGAACAACGTCCACAGAGCTTTTCAAATTAAAATTTTGTTGATTAATTATTCGGGGTAGTAAGCATATTCGGCTGTTTTTCAGGAGTCGTTTGCTCTGAAGATGTTTCAACAGTTCCTTTGATATAAAGCACCTTGGTAGGAGATTTAGCATTGGAAGTGATGGTAATCGATTTATTAAATCCACCCGGATTAGCAGCATTGTACTGAACATTGATCACGGAAGATTTACCGGGAAGAATGGGTTCCTTTGGCCATTTTGGAGTAGTGCAACCGCAGGAAGCCTGTACATTGCTGATCACGATAGGTTCTTTACCGTTGTTCACGAAACTGAATTCATAATTTACCGGAGTTCCCTTCGGAACTTTGCCGAAATCATGGGTTTCCTCAGTAAAAGAAAAATCACCGGCATTGGGATTACTTGCAGGAGTAGCATTGGGAGCCGCATTTTGTGCAAAGCCCTGGAAGGCAAATACAGTAAAGAGGGCAAAAATGAACATTACTTTTTTCATGGTAGATCGATTTTAAGAGTTTAAAAATTAAGAATTAAAAGTTGATGTTGTGAGAATTAACAAAGCGATTTATCAGTACGACCAACTGATTTATTTTTGATCATTAGCAGGTGCTGTAACAGGATCTGCTGGTTTGGGTAACACTGTTCCCTTTATCACCAGATATTTTGAAGTTCCGGTGTTCGACATCAGAGTTACCGTCTTATTAAAGGCTCCTTCTTTCGCTGCGTTATAGGTTACTTTTACTGTTCCTGTTTTACCAGGTAACACCGGCTCTTTTGTCCACTCAGGAGTAGTACAGCCACAGGATGCAGTGGCCTGGCTTAATACCAGCGGCTCCTTGCCTGTATTCTCAAAAGTATACACATGTGAGGCAGGAATGCCCTGTGGAATCTGACCCAGATCAAAGGATTCTTCTGAAAATTTAAATACAGGAGCATTCGGATTAACCGGCGCATTTGGATCAACAGGTACCGGTGCGGGAGGTGTTGCGGTAACTGTACGGACCGATTGGTTCATTGGGGTTACCTTAGAGGTTTGTGCTAAAGCAACTACCGGAAGGAAACAAGCAATAAAGAGGAGTTTTTTCATGGTCATTTTTTTAATAGTGGCCAAAGCTATTACATTGTTCACTTACTCTCCAAATTAATTAAGATGGTGGTAAGGTTTTTAACAACTTTTTAAGAATTAACCGTGACCAAGTGTTATCAGCAATCAGCCGGCAGGTATCAGCCATCTGCTATGAACTTGAATAATGGAGCATTCAGGCTTCGTCAGAACCATTTAATCATCTGGCCATTTATTCATTTGGCTCTTAGCAATTTGCACCCACTTTGGAACCAGTTTTTACTATTTTTGAAAAAAATAAAGATATGTCGGGAATGAAAATGTTGACCGGCTTGTCAGCTGGTGAAGGACAACTGACTTTTGAGGAATTCAAACAACAGGTAGTGACTGATTATCGCCTCGCAGTCATCAGCCGCGAAGCCAGCTTAATGGGCCGCAAAGAAGTGCTTCGTGGCAAAGCAAAGTTCGGCATCTTCGGCGACGGCAAAGAGCTGGCACAAATTGCCTTATCAAGGGTTTTTAAAGACGGTGATTTCAGGTCAGGATATTACCGCGACCAAACGATTGCCTTTGCAACAGGCATGTGTACCGTTCGCCAGTTCTTTGCACAATTGTATGCTGATACGAATTTGGAGAATGAACCCATGTCAGGTGGCCGCCAGATGAACGGACATTATATTACCCGCATGCTTGATGAAAATGGAAAGTTTAAAGACCTGACCAGCATGAAGATTTCTGCGGCAGATGCCTCTCCTACTGCTTCGCAAATGCCCCGTGCACTGGGACTTGCACTTGCCTCCAAAAAGTTTCGGGAAGTACCCTCCCTAAAAAACTATCCACAGTTTTCTGATAATGGCAATGAAGTGGTCTTCGCTACCATTGGTGATGCCAGCACTTCTGAAGGTCATTTTTGGGAGACACTGAATGCCGCAGGTGTATTGAAAGTTCCGTTGGCAATTTCTGTCTGGGACGATGGTTACGGAATTTCAGTTCCCATCAGCTATCAAACCACCAAGCAAAGTATTTCTGAAATTACCGCAGGATTTATGGTGGATGAAAATGGAAACGGTGTTGACATTTATGTAGTGAACGGATGGGATTACGTTTCATTGATTGAAACCTATGAGAAGGGAATTGCAAAAGTCCGGGAAACACACATACCTGCTTTATTTCATGTAAAAGAACTCACACAACCACAGGGCCATTCCACTTCCGGTTCACATGAACGGTATAAATCGAAAGAAAGGCTGGAATGGGAACGTGATTTCGATTGCAACAAAAAAATGCGGGAGTGGATAATCAGGTATGCCATCATCAGTGAGGAGGAATGTGACACCATTGAATCGGAAGCAAAAGAATTCGTGATTGCAGAACGCAAAGCTGCCTGGGACGAATTCAATAACCCGATTAAAAATTCAATTGTTGAATTATCCGGATTACTGAATGAAATAGCTGCAACGGCTGCGAGTGCTGCTGAAATCCTTACAATCAAAAACAATTTACAAACGGCAATAGATCCCGTCAAAAAAGATGTGCTGGTAGCTGCAAAAAATGCACTGCAACTGCTCAGTAAGGAAAACCATCAGCTGCGTGATCAGCTTGTTCGTTGGAAAAATGAGTATGCAGCCATTCAGCGTGCTACCTATTCATCGCATCTATACAGCCAGTCAGATGAATCTGCAATGCTGGTGAAAGAAGTGAAACCCCTTTACAATGAAGATGCAGCTTTGATCAATGGCTTTGAAATACTGAATCATTGCTTCGATGCTGCATTGCAACGCGAACCAAGGCTCTTTGCTTTTGGTGAAGATCTTGGGCAGATAGGTGATGTAAACCAGGGATTCTCGGGCTTACAGGTAAAATATGGTATTGACCGTGTATTTGATGTAGGCATTCGCGAAGCCACCATCATCGGACAGGGCATCGGCATGGCCATGCGAGGATTGCGCCCCATTGCAGAAATCCAATACCTCGATTATCTTTTGTATGGATTGCAACCACTGAGCGACGACCTGGCAACTTTGCTCTGGAGAACTCGAGGCGGACAAAAAGCCCCGCTCATCATTCGTACGAGAGGTCACCGGCTGGAAGGTGTATGGCATTCCGGTTCACCTATCGGGATGATCCTGAATGCTATTCGCGGCATCTACTTGCTGGTGCCGCGCAACATGGTGCAGGCAGCGGGTTTTTACAATACCATGTTATTGTCTGACGATCCTGCCTTGATTATAGAATGTCTGAATGGTTACCGCTTGAAAGAAAAATTACCTTCGAATATTGGAGAAATGACATTGCCGCTCGGAATTCCTGAAGTTCTTCATATGGGTACAGATGTCACAATTATCACTTATGGTTCTTCCTGCCGCATTGCAATGGAAGCAATAGAAAAATTAAAATCATTTGGAATTTCTGTGGAGTTAATTGATGTGCAAACATTATTACCCTTCGACCTAAACCATTCAATAGTTGAATCATTAAAGAAAACAAACCGTGTGGTGTTTTTGGATGAAGATGTTCCAGGAGGCGCAAGCGCTTACATGATGCAAGAGGTATTGGAAGTGCAGAACGGTTACCGTTATCTCGATTCAAAACCAGTCACCATCACATCGCCTGCCAATCGCCCGGCGTATGCAACCGACGGTGATTATTTCTGTAAGCCAAACCCTGAAGATATTTTTGAAGCGGTATACCAAATTATGAGGGAAGC
>JBDSEW010000330.1:0-4135 GCA_039919825.1 Chitinophagales bacterium
CTTCCATCAATTCTGTTGAAATATTGAATGGAGAAAATGATGAATGTGATGGCTAAATTGATGCAATTCCAAAGGAGATTTCAATCAATCAAATTCAAAATTCACTACCCTTGAACAAAACATGTCCCCAACCACGCGGCTGCATGCAATAACCATCTACTGCTTCTCAAATAGTCCCTCCCTTACTTCTTCTATCACTGCAATATCTGCCAGTTTTCCTTCTTCAGGTCCACGGTCATCAGACAATAAAACTTTTCCATACCGCTGATAGTTTTTCCATGGATTGGTGGTCTCTGGTTTTTCATCGGAATATTTTTCAAAGTAATCCCACTGTGTTACCAGATAATTCTTCCGATCAACGTACACATTGTATTTATTGTCCGGTGTAACGCCAACATTGTTAAACGTGAGTTCCAGTAAAAAGCAGGGTGTGCCTTCAGCATCCTTTGCATCACTTTTATAGGCCACATTCACTCCCGGATCTTTGAGCTTAAAGGGCATGATGAGCCAGTAACTGTCGTTTGCCCATATCTTGTAACCGCGATCCATGAAATAGGCAATGCTGTCAGGTTGTAACAATTCTTTGTTATCACGAAACACATGACCCTGCTTTGTATTGATGTTCGTGAGAATCAATAATTTTTTCGCAGGAACTTCAATGCGAACGTTGCCCGTCCATTTATCCCAATACAATGTTCGCCTGCCAAAAAAATTCCAGCGCAGGAAATGCACATTGTCCCAGTTTTGCTTTCCACCCATCATTTGAATCACGGAGTCGGAAATGGAAACTGCCCTGGCATCAATCGTTTTATTTTGGGAAAAGAGAAAGGAAGGCAACAATAAAAAAATGATGGAAAGGAACTGTTTCATGAAGTTATTTTTTTACAACCAGGTAATTAATGGAAAGAAGTTCTGTTACTCAATAGAACACTCATGATTATGCCATGCTAATCATCAGGCAGGATATTCCACAAAATTTCTTTCGGTTTCAAACAATCTTACCACCAGGTCATATTTATTATCAAGGCGCTTGCGGATCTTTTCATAAATCACCCATACAATGTTTTCTGCCGTAGGGTTGAGGTTGCGGAACTCTTCGGTATCTTCATTCAGATTCCGGTGATCAAATTTCTGAAGCACTTCTTCGTGAATAATATCCTTCAGAATCTTCAGATCAAGCACATAACCGGTTCCAGGATCTACCTCTCCCGTAACTTTTACTTCAAGGTTATAGTTATGACCATGATACAGTGGGTTACTGCACAAACCAAAAACTTCCGCATTCCTGTTATCATCCCAGTCCTTGCGGTAAAGGCGGTGTGCAGCATTAAAATGTTCTTTCCTGAAAACAGAAACTCGCATAGTGTTGGAACAATTTTGGGTATTTGGAGTTTATAGGATCTTCTTAATGCTCTTCAAAAATAAACTAATGAACTTTCTGCTGTTTTTAATGCTCTTAACCACGATGGCATCCTTTGAAAACACCACCACCATTTATGATTTTAAAGTAAAATCCATTGATGGCAGCAACATTGACCTGGCAACATTCAAAGGTAAAAAGATTCTGATAGTGAATGTGGCATCTGAATGCGGGTACACACCGCAGTATGCAGACCTTGAAAAATTATACCGTCAATACAAAGATAAGTTGGTGCTCATTGGCTTTCCGGCCAATAACTTTTTGGGGCAGGAACCGGGAACCAACGAAGAGATTCAGCAATTCTGTAGCTCAAAATATGATGTTACTTTTCCCCTTGCAGAAAAAATCTCCGTGAAAGGAAAGGACATGGCGCCTATCTATAGATGGCTCACTGAAAAAAAGTTAAATGGAGTGGAAGATTCTGAAGTGAGCTGGAATTTCAACAAATACCTTATTGATGAAGAAGGTAACTATATCTGCCATTTTAAATCGAAAGTGGAACCATATGATCCCTTACTGATTTCAGCGATCGAAAAGTGAAGGCTGTCGCTATCAAAAATTATTGGATATCGCTGGGAAAAAAGCGCATAGACGCTGAGTCGCTAAGATTATGAAGGAAGTTGAGCAGCGTTTAATTTTTTGAACGTCTTGCGCTAATAAACCATATTGTTTCTTCAAAATCTGTCAGCGTATTCTTATTTTTGAAACCCTATGTTTTTTAAAGACGTCATTGGCCAGGAAGAGATCAAGCAAAAGCTGATCAACAGCGTGAAGGAAAGCCGTGTGAGTCATACACAGCTTTTTGTTGGACCGGAAGGCTGTGGTAATCTCGCGCTGGCATTTGCTTTTGCCCAATATGTGAATTGTGAAAACCGGCAACCGGCTGACTCCTGCGGCAAATGTATGTCGTGTGTGAAATCGCAGAAAATGATTCATCCTGACATTCACTATTCCTATCCTGCTTTCAAGCTAAAATCAGGCAGCGAGAATCCTGCGCTCAGCAGCGATTTCCTCCCATTGTGGAGGGAAGCAATGCTGGATAATCCATACCGCAGCGTTACAGAATGGCTTGATTTTATCAATGCAGAAAATAAGCAGGGAAATATTTCTGCCGCAGAATGTCGCGCCATCATTCATACCCTCAGCTTAAAAACCTATGAATCAGAATACAAGATCCTTATACTCTGGAGAGCAGAATACCTGCTGAAGGAAGGAAACATATTGTTGAAGCTGCTGGAAGAACCTTCAGAAAAAACGCTGCTTATTTTGGTGGCGGAAAACCGTGAGCAACTGCTGAGCACTATTCTTTCAAGAACACAAATTCTCAGCATCCCGCGGCTCACCGATGCTGATTTGATAAAAGAACTCACTGGCCATCACGCACTGAGTAATGAAGCTGCTGCCAAAATTGTGCGACGTGCAGATGGCAACTATACGGAAGCGCTCCGGCTGTTACAAAAGGTAGAGGACAACAACCAGGATTTATTTAACCGCTGGTTGAGGCTCCTCTTTACACCAAACGCGCCTGAGCTGATGAGGTGGGTGGAAGAGATTTCCAAGATCGGCCGCGAACAGCAGAAAACATTTTTCAGGTATGCGCTGGAGTTTCTGCATGAATGCATCGTATTGCAGCAAATCGGCGAGCAGCACTCGAGGCTCCATGAAGATGAAAAACGGCTTGCCACGTGGCTTGCTCAAAATATGCATACCCGCAACTGGCAGGAAATGGCGGATCTTTTTAATAAGTCACACTATCATATTGAACGAAATGCACATCCGAAGATCCTCTTCCTGCAACTCTCCTTACAAATGCAGCCGATCATCAGCCAGAAAAAATTATCTTTAACGGCTTGAAGATGTCCTGGTCCTTAATTCCAGGTGAACAACAACCATCAAATTTAACTTCGCAATAAATTATCAGCTATACCATGAGTTGCAACGGATGTACAACAGGTGTGAATGGAAAGCCCTCCGGCTGCCGGAGCAATGGTACCTGTAGCAATGGTGGCTGTAACAGGATGAATGTGTATGACTGGTTGTCGGACATTCCGGTAGTGGATGAATTTGAAGCTTCCCGTTTTGTGGAAGTGAGTTTTAAGAATGGAGCAAGAAAAGATTTCTACCGGAACCTGCATCGTTTGATTATTGATACACACGATGTGGTGGTGGTAGAAAGCGGCACCGGTGGCTATGATGTGGGAGTGGTTTCACTTTGTGGTGAACTGGTGAAGTTACAAATGAAGCGCAAGCGTGTGCCTGAAAACTCTGACGATATCAAGGGCATTATTCGCAAGGCAAATGATTATGATCAGAAGAAATGGGAAGACGCAAGGGCACTTAACAGGGAAACCATGGTTCGTGCACGCGCCATAGCCCGCCAGATGAACCTGAACATGAAGATCGGTGATGTGGAATACCAGGGTGATGGCAAAAAAGCAACCTTCTACTATACTGCCGATGAACGGGTCGATTTTAGGGAATTGATTAAAACCTTTGCGAAAGAATTTCATATCAAGGTAGAGATGCACCAGATTGGTGCGAGGCAGGAGGCTGGTCGCATTGGTGGTATTGGTTCCTGTGGCCGCGAACTTTGCTGCAGCACCTGGCTTACCGAATTCAAAACTGTTTCCACTACTGCTGCCCGGTATCAGCAGATGAGTATTAACCAGGCAAAACTTTCGGGACAATGTGGCCGCCTGAAATGTTGCCTGAATT
>JBDSEW010000333.1:0-4460 GCA_039919825.1 Chitinophagales bacterium
ACTGCAAAGCAGGCCGACCTGGATTATGCGCTGTTGCAATTATCCTACGCAACTATTAAGGCACCTGTTTCCGGTGTAGCGTCCAAAAAAAGCGTGCAACCCGGGCAACTTGTACAATCAGGTCAAACCCTTTTCAATGTAGTGTCAGATTCCAATGTTTACGTAGTGGCAAATTTCAAAGAAACTCAATTGGATGAAATGAAACAGGGACAGCATGTGACCGTGAAAGTAGATGCATTTCCAAAAGATAAAATGGAGGGAACTGTTTATTCATTTGCTCCGGCTACAGGTGCAAAGTTTTCACTGCTGCCTCCTGACAACGCAACAGGAAACTTCGTAAAAGTAATTCAACGGGTTCCTGTTAAAATCAAACTGATAAATTCGAAAGAACAGATACAGGTGCTGCGGCCTGGGATGAGTGTGAAGGTGACAGTGGATTTGTAATACGCCAGGTGGTTTTTCGAAGGATGATATTTGATTTATAGTCTAAGAATTAACAAAGCACAATGGCGGAAACAGGGTTTAGAAAATGGATCATCACAATTACAGTGATACTTGCGTCACTGCTGGAGCTGATTGATACTACAGTAGTGAATGTTTCACTTCCACAGATTATGGGTAATCTTGGTGCCACGCTTGAAGATGTGGGTTGGATAATTACAGCCTATGCTGTTGCCAACGTAATCGTTCTCCCAATGTCAGGATGGTTGTCACTAAAATTCGGACGCAGGAATTATTTTGTTTTCTCCATTATTCTTTTCACCGTTGCATCATTTTTTTGTGGCAATGCACACAACATCTGGGAGCTGGTAGCTTTTCGTTTCATACAGGGATTGGGAGGCGGCGGTTTACTTTCCACTGCACAAGCCATCCTGATTGAAACATGGCCCAAAGAACAGTTGGGTATGGCAACAGCGATGTTTGGTTTGGGTGTGGTGGTTGGACCTACCTTAGGCCCTACCATTGGTGGTTATATCACTGATCATTTTTCATGGCCGTGGATCTTTTATGTAAATATCCCATTGGGAATAATTGCTACCATGCTTACGCTGGAATATATCCGGGGGAAAAGGGATAAATCCATGGCTGACCAGCGGATAGACTGGTTGGGAATTTTTCTACTCACGCTTAGTGTGGGTTCACTGCAGGTAGTTTTGGAACGTGGTGAAAGTGAGGATTGGTTTCAAACACCTTACATTTCTGTACTTGCTATATTGGCAGCTATTGGTATGGTATCTTTTGTATGGCAGGAACTCAGCATGCCCAATCCCGTGGTAGATCTTCGCATCTTAAAAAACAGAAGTTTTTCCATTGGTATTATTCTAACCTTTATCCTCGGCTTCGGATTATTCGGTTCTGTTTTCATCTTCCCCATCTTTGCACAAAACCTGCTTGGATTTTCTGCACAGCAAACAGGTGAGATGCTGATACCAGGCGGATTGACAACCATTTTTATGATGCCGATGGTGGGTGTATTTCTTAAAAAAGGGTTTCCACCGCAGATCATGGCCCTCATTGGGTTCGTGTTTTTCTTTGTGTTTACAGAAATGCTCCGGCAATCCACGCTCAGTTCAGGATGGAATGACTTTATTCTTCCATTGATCGTACGTGGTGTTGGGTTGAGCCTGTTATTTGTTCCGCTTACAACGCTTGCACTTTCCGGTTTACAGGGGAAAGATATTGCGCAGGGAACAGGCTTGAATAACATGATGCGGCAGCTTGGTGGTTCATTTGGTATTGCCATCATCACTACACTGTTGCATTTGCGCCAGGGTTATCACCGAAACATCCTGATTGAAAATGTAAATAGTTACGATCCGGAATTTAATGAGCGTTTCAACAGCCTCACCCAAACATTCCTGGTGAAAGGGTTTTCCCTCATCGATGCACAGCAAGCCGCGTACCGTGCCATTGAAACAGCGGTTGTAAAACAAACCTACCTGCTCTCCTACCTTGACGGATTCTATTTCGTTGGAATCTTTTTTTTATTATCCATCCCACTATTGTTTTTGCAACCTCTCAGGAAGAAAGGTGGGAATGTTGTGGTGGATGCACATTAAAAGCAATCATCGGTTTTAAATTATTTTTGCGCCATGCATACTATTGAAACAGGGCTGATAGGCTTTGGAACAGGCGGAAGAATTTTTCATGCTCCTGTTGTTAGCAGCCTGCAAAATTTCCGGCTGCAAAAAATCTCTACTTCGAATGCAACTGCTGCAACTACTATCAGGTCGCAATACCCGGATACGAAAATTGTACAACATCCCGACGAAGTTTTGGCCGATCCGGCGATTGAACTTGTGATTATTGCATCTCCAAACACTTCACATTTTTCACTTGCAAAAAAAGCCCTGCTGAATGGCAAGCACGTAATTGTAGAAAAACCATTTACGGCCAGTGTTGCAGAGGCCGATGAATTAATTGCACTGGCAGAAAGTCAAAAAAAAATAATTACCGTACATCACAACCGCAGGTGGGACAGTGATTTTAAGACGGTCAAAAAAATTATCGATAATAAACTCTTGGGAACGCTGGTGGAATATGAAGCGCATTTCGATCGCTTCAGAAATGTGCTCAAGGAAAATTCATGGAAGGAAAGAGATGAGGAAGGTTCAGGAATTCTCTTCGACCTCGGTTCGCATTTAATCGATCAGGCGCTCTGTTTATTCGGTGCGCCTGATGAAGTTTTTTCAAATTTGCAGAAGCAGCGTCCGGGAAGTGGTGTGACCGATCAGTTTGAGTTACTGTTATTCTATCCTGGTTTGAAAGTTACTCTGAAAGCAGGCATGCTGGTGAGAGAACCCTTGCCTCATTTCATCTTATCAGGAACGAACGGTTCATTTGTAAAATTCGGGATGGATGTGCAGGAAGAGGCATTAAAAAAAGGGTTAACACCATTGAATATTTCTAACTGGGGAGAAGAACCAGAGGCCATTTGGGGAAAGATCAATACAGATATAAATGGTGTTCACCAGGAAGGTAAAATAGCGAGTGAAAGAGGTGACTACCGTGAATTTTTCCAGAATGTTTATGATGCCATACGTTCCAATAAAGGATTGATCGTTACACCCCAACAGGCAAGAAGCACGATAAAGGTGATTGAATTAGCAATGAAGAGCAATGAGCAAAAGCGCACATTGAAATTTGAATGAAGCAGTAGAGACGCGATGCATCGCTTCGGTACGGGCGAATTGCATACCTGATAAAATGACAAGACCCCTGCGAATTAACAGGGGTCTGTTCATTTTTATTGTTCGATATCATTTCTTTACTGCACTACGATCTTACGGCTTCCAATATTTTTATCAGAGGTGATGCGTAATGTGTACATTCCTGCAGCAAGCTTATTTACAGGAATGCTCAATTGATCTGATGATCCGTTCACAGTAGCTTTAAATACTGAACGGCCAAGAGTATTCAGTAATTCTACTTCTGTTGATATTGAAGCTAATCCCTTCCATTTCACAACTACATTATCTGAAGCAGGATTAGGTGCCACCGTGATATCAATATTTTCGATTTCATTGATGCCGATCGTTGGCTCACCAAGTTCCCAGAGGATCACATCATCTACTGCTGCTTCAACAAGACTGCCTCCTTCGAGGTCTGCACCTGCAATAATGCTGTCCGATGCAACAAAACGCAATTGTACTTTATCCGTGAGAGGTACATAATCCTTTACACGAATTGCATTGCCTCTCCAGCTATGATCTGCGGTATAAGTTACTTCTACCGGAACCCATACTCCATCGCCATTGGTGATATGCACTTTCCAAGCATCATTTCCAGGATTCGCACCCTGGTCGTTTGAATACCAGCGATAATAGGAAATTGCCGGATTCTGGTAACTTGTTAAATCGTATTTCGGTCCATACAAAGTATTCTTTCCGGCATCGCAATCATTTGTACCCGCTCCGGAGCCTGCACTTGCATTGCCGGTAAATGCGCAAAAATTAAAGGTGTTGTCGGGAGTATGGTCTTTGTTGGTTTGAACAATGGTACTTGGATCACCTTCAACAATATATGTTGCAACGGGCTCATCAAAGATCCATGCACCTGTTGAGGCATCGTCGGAAGGATCAAATGCGATCCAGTCACCAAAATAGATCTCAAAATCTTCTTTGACCAATTGGTTAAAACCAACCAGCAATTTGTAGGGCAGGCTTGGATCCGTTTGTAAAACTTCCGTAGGTTGCGTTAATGCAGTACTGCCATAAATATCGGCTACTGTAAAATAATAATCGATGATAGAGCCCTGAGCCTGAGCAGGAATTTCACCTTTATAATTTATTCCTGAAATCAATGTCATAAGAGCTGATTCCCATGAGGTTGAGGTATTGAGTTTATAATGTATCGTTGCTTCACCCAAATAAATCGGGTAATCAGCGCCAATGGATGCTTCAATGGAAATAGGAGTTGCAGAAATTGTTACAAAAGGTTCGATATGGTTAAGGTCAATT
>JBDSEW010000342.1:0-6675 GCA_039919825.1 Chitinophagales bacterium
AATTGACCGTGATTGTGAAAACATCATGGCACTTTTTAATCCTGTGGCAATTGACTTACGATTGGTATTTGCCACTTTTAAAATTAACAGCCATCTTGAACGCATTGGTGATAACGCAAAGGGTATCGCCCGCTATGCAGTGGATATGGATCAACGTTATGACGCAACATTACTTGACAATCTGCGAATCCTTAAGATGTACGAAGTGGCTGACTCGATGATTACAGATAACCTCCTTGCCTTCTCAAAGTCAGATGCACTGGTAGCAAGAATTGTTTTCAGCAAGGATGTATTGATGGATGAAATTAATAAAAGCTCCGATGAAGTAATTGCCGGATATCTTAAATACCATCCTGAAGAAATAGTCAACGCATTGCATCTTGCTTCAGTAATTCATAAGCTTGAACGGATCGGCGATTTGAATAAAAACATAGCAGAAGAGATCATCTTTTTTGTAGAAGCAAATGTGTTAAAGCATGTTAAAGAAAAAATCTGAAAATGGCTACGCTGAGTAATTTATCACCACTTCAAAAAACTTTTTCCATGGAACATCAGTCTAAAATCCTGATAGTTGATGATGAGATCGATGTATTGGAATTTATTGCCTATAACCTGGAAAGGGAAGGCTATAAAACCTTTATTGCAAAAGATGGACTGGAAGCAATTCGTCTCGCACGAATTGAAAAACCGGACCTGATCCTCCTGGATGTAATGATGCCCAATCTCGATGGCTATGCTGCCGCCGAGCACTTTCGCAACCTCCGGGAATTAAAGAATACACTCATCGTATTTCTTACTGCACGCAATGATGAAGAATCAGAGCTGAAAGGCTTCATGGTTGGAGCAGATGACTACATCACCAAACCCATCAAACCAAAATTATTGGTGAGCCGGATCAAGGCATTGCTCAGAAGAAAATCTTCGGGAAACGATATAGAAGTGATGCAGGTGGGTAATATTTCCATTGACCGCGACAGGCATGTAGTAAAAGTGAAGAATGAAGAAGTTTTTCTTGCCCGTAAAGAATTTGATCTTCTTTCCTTATTGGCCTCTAAGCCGGGACGTGTTTTTCCACGTACTGAAATTCTTAATAAAGTATGGGGCGATGACATTATTGTTGGCGACAGGACCATTGATGTACATATCCGCAAGATCCGTCAGAAAATTGGAGAAGAAAGTATAAAAACTGTGAAGGGTGTTGGATACAAATTTGAAATGTGATGTGAACAACAACAGTCACCTTACCCGAACCAGTAAACTAATTTTACACTTTCCTGAAATTATACTGTTGACTTAATGAAGAACCTGAATCCGAGCGCCATTGCTTTTTATGTATCGTTGCTCGTAGCTATAGCTGCAACAATTGTTGTGGCTGCAACCCATACATTCGAATTAAATCCTTTCCTGAGTTGCATGGTGCTTTTTGTAATGGTGCTAACGATCTCCTATTTCCTTTTTTTTTATGCCCTCGAACGGTTTATTTACCGAAAAATAAAACTCGTTTACAAAACCATTCACAACCTTAAGCTGAATCGTTTCACCAAAGATATACTGGGCAAGTCGCTGCGCTCTGATGATCCTTTAACCGATGTTCAGGAGGAAGTGCAGCAATGGGCAGAAGACAGCCATAAAGAGATTGAGGGTTTGAAGAAGGCAGAACAATACCGAAAAGAATTTCTTTCTAATCTCTCTCATGAATTTAAAACACCGTTATTCAGTATCCAGGGTTATGTGCATACCTTACTTGATGGTGCAATGGAGGATGGTGAAGTGAATCGTCATTTCCTGGAAAAAACTGCCGGCAGCATTGAACGTCTCTGCAACCTTGTAAATGACCTTGAGGAAATTGCAAAGCTGGAAAGCCGCGAAGAACAATTGGACAAAGTAACCTTTGATATCTATTCACTTACAAGGGATGTATTTGAGGAAATGGAATATAAAGCCAATTTGCATGGCATTCATTTTTCCATCAAGAAAGGTTGTGAGCGGCCGTTCTATGTAAATGCCGACAAGGAAAAAATTCGCCAGGTAATGGTGAATCTGCTCGACAACTCCGTGAAATATGGCAATGAAAACGGAAACACTATCGTCAGCTTCTACGACATGGCTGAAAATGTATTAATTGAACTCACTGACGATGGCATTGGTATCGCTGAAGCACACCTGCCGCGTTTGTTCGAACGTTTTTATCGAATTGACAAAAGCCGCTCGCGCGAACAGGGTGGAACCGGCTTAGGGCTGGCCATCGTAAAACACCTGATTGAGGCCCATGGTCAAACGATTAACGTGCGTAGTAAAGTGGGTGTAGGTTCTACGTTTGGATTCACCCTTGCCAAAAGTGCTGAAAGCTAAATTGCAAATACAGAAATTCATTCAGCAGGTTCCCAGCTTTTTATAAACTCTTACCTTATGCCGTGTAGTTATAGTACCTTCAACAGGTATCCAACTTCCGGAATATATCCCACTTTTGACAGGCCTGAAATACAGGTGGGTAATTGCTTTTATGAACATAATTGAAGATGATCATGAAAGAAAAATTACTACAGGCACATACTAAATATGCCTGTAGTAAAAATCACCAGAAACAATCTCAAACGAAATTATTGATTAACTTTTTGCAATCGCCACGATCCAGAGAATAAAGAAAACGACTGCGGCAATACCGGCCAGGGTTGCAAGTATACCAAAAGCAGATGAAACGCTATACAGGACGCCGAAGACAATGGAAGCACCCAAAAGGATTAACCAAAGCAACAATAACTTATCCTGATCGTCAGTAATGGGGGCCGGAGATAAACTTTTCAGGTCACTGAGTTTATCCATCACTGAAGCAGTTGCTTGTCCAATGCCACTTGCAAATGAAAGCTTTTGAACGTCCGATAATTCATCCGGGGCAGCGGCAGCATCCGCCATCGATTTTTCAGGCTTGATTTTGCGGGCTAGCTTTTGTGCTTGTGGTTTTTCGATGGAAGCAGCGTAATCTCCACCTGTTGACTCTAAAGCTGTTGGTGAATTACCTTTTATTTTTTGCAGATCCGTTTTACTGGCAGAATAGGAGTCGTCGTTTTTTACTGTCGCATCCTTCTTTACATATTTTAAGTGCGAAAACCGGCTCGCTTCGTACCCGGTAGAGCAGGATTGCAGAAAAAAACATGCGATCAAAATGATCAAAAGAGATTTGATTTGGAAATGATGTTGCATAGTTTGGCTTTTTTTTACAAAGATTAAAAAAAAAAATTAAACGCAGAAACCATGCCCAGTCAAATAGTTTTAATAAAAATCATTTTTAATCCCTTCATCACATGCTTACTTTTCCTATTTTCGTCCTAACCAACCTGATTACAACCCTGCAAAAATGCAGGGTTCCGTTTGTGATATGAAAGGAATAATTCTAGCCGGAGGTTCAGGAACACGCCTGTATCCAATTACCTATGCAATCAGCAAGCAGATCATGCCTGTCTATGATAAACCCATGATCTATTACCCGCTCTCTGTACTGCTGATGGCCGGCATCAGCGATGTTCTGATTATCTCAACTCCACTGGACATGCCGCTGTTCAAAAGACTTCTTGGCGACGGAACGAAATACGGCTGCAATTTTCAATATGCGATTCAGGAAAAGCCCAATGGACTGGCACAGGCATTTGTGATTGGTAAAAAATTTATTGGTGATGATACCGTTGCACTTATCCTTGGCGACAACATTTTTTATGGTTCCGGCCTGGGTACTTTTCTTGAACACAATACACAACCAGAAGGAGGAATTATCTTTGCTTATCATGTCAGAGATCCTGAACGATATGGAGTAGTCGAATTCGATGAAAAAAATACCGTTATCTCAATTGAGGAAAAACCTCCCCACCCAAAATCGAATTTTGCTGTCCCGGGATTGTACTTCTATAATAATGAAGTGGTAGAAATTGCCGGTAAACTTAAGCCTGGTTTGCGTGGTGAATATGAGATAACGGATGTAAATAAGGAATACCTTCGAAAAGGACAGTTGAAGGTTGCCATTCTTGACCGTGGCACAGCATGGCTCGACACAGGCACTTTCGATTCATTAATGGCGGCTTCTCAGTTTGTACAAGTGGTTGAAAACAGGCAGGGATTGAAAATCGGATGTATTGAGGAAGTTGCCTGGCGCAAAAAATTTATTGACGACAAGCAGTTACAAGAATTGGCCCAACCACTGTTAAAAAGTGGCTACGGCAACTACCTCCTCGAATTGCTGCACCCAAAAAACACCTGATCACATCAAATGAAAAAGTATTGTGCGTAAAATATTAATCACCGGCGGGGCAGGATTTATCGCCAGTTGCCTGGCAGACAGGTTGGTGCAGGATGCAAACAACTTTGTAGTAATGGTAGACAACCTGCTCACCGGCACCAAAGAAAAACTTCCTTCGAAGCAGCATAAAAACTGGCACTTCATAAAAGCAGACGTGAATAAGTATGCTGACGTTTCTTCCATTATGGTTTCTTACCAGTTCGATTATGTATTTCACTATGCCGCGGTTGTAGGAGTTCAGCGAACATTGAACAACCCTGTAATGGTGCTCAATGATATCAAAGGCATCCGAAATATCCTCGATCTTTCAAAAAATACAGGAGTAAAATGCGTTTATTATTCTTCCTCTTCAGAAGTATATGGAGAACCAGTCGAGTTTCCTCAAAATGAAGATACAACACCCCTCAATTCACGTTTGCCTTATGCCATTGTAAAAAATGTGGGTGAGTCTTTTTTGAGATCCTATCACAAAGAATATGGATTGAACTATTCCATCTTCCGCTATTTCAACACCTATGGTCCCAAACAATCGCTCGATTTTGTTGTCTCGAAATTTATTCGCGCCGCAATGCATAACAAAGAGATTGTGGTGAATGGAGACGGCAGGCAAACACGCACCTTCCTGTTTATCGACGACAATATTGATGCAACCGTAAATGCATTAAACGCGCAGAACTACATGAATGAAGTGGTAAACATTGGTTCCGATGAAGAAATACCCATTATTGAACTGGCAAAAAAGATCATCCGCATCACGAAGTCCAAATCAAAAATCGTTCATCATTCCCCACTTAAGGAAGGAGATATGATGCGGCGTAAACCAGATGCGGAAAAAATGAAACTGCTGATCAACCACCCGCTGATTTCGCTGGAAGAGGGCCTTCGTAAAACTATTGCATCCGGAAATTTCTAAATCACCTTCATTTCATAACATTAGAAAATTATATTTGCATGCGTTCACTTAAGTCGTGAGCATGCCTGGTGCTATCTATGTATGTAAATGCAGGATAGAATCAGGTTGGTATAGCAAACAGATGTAAGAACAAAGAAATATCCTATTTCCTGCTTAAATCCAGTATAATGAAAAGATGCGTCCTCATTGTGCTTCTTGCAGAACTACTATCAGTTGATCTTTCAGCACAAACAAAAAAAATCAAGTGGGGCGATATTCCCATGGAATATCTTCAAATGAAAACCTACGATAGAGATACCAGCGCCGGCGCTTTAATATTACTCGACTACGGTGTTTATACTTTTACTGATGACTATAAGCCTGATCTTTATATCCATCAACGCATCAAGATTCTAAAAACTTCCGGATACGATGCTGCCAATGTTTCCATTACCTATCGTTTTAGCGGCAGTTCAGAAAAGATAAGCTACGTGAAGGCTGTCTGCTATAACCTAAAGGCCGATGGCAAGGTGGAAGAAACAAAGCTGGAGGCAAACATGATTTATGATGAAGACATTGATGGAACCTTTCACCGAAGAAAATTTACGGTGCCCAATGTACATGTGGGTACAGTCATTGAATTCCAGTATATCAAGAGTTCTTCAAATGCCTACTTCGGGCCTGGGTGGTATTTTCAATCCACTTATCCTGTACTTCACAGCCAACTCGAGGCATCTATTCCTACAGGTATCGAATATGTTTTCATCACAAAAGATCCCAACCGGTATGTGAAGCTGTCTTCTGAGCCCTATCAGCAGGAAATGCGCTCACAGGGCGTGATAAAAAATGTGATTGGCACAAAGGGAACCTGGACTGCCGATAATGTACCTGCTTTAAAGCAGGAGGAATACATGACTACGATGGATGATTACATCACCAAGGTTAGTTTTCAGTTATCGAAAATTTACCTACCGGGAATGCTCCCTCAGGAAGTGATGAACACCTGGGAAGTTTTGAATAAAGAGTTGTTCGATGATTATTACACCGGACGCCAGATAAGTGGTAAAGGGCCGATTAACGACAAAGCGGATTCACTTGTATCAGGAGTTACGGATCCCATTAAAAAAATGCACGTCATTTATAACTGGGTTCGCGATAACATGGTGTACACAGAAAAAACAAACCTCTATAGCACTGGTTTATATCCCAGATGACTGTCGACAATGATCATTTGGAGTGAGCATGTTTTTAGCTTGGATGCTAACCATAAGTATATGAGCTTAGAATTCAATCTGACAAAGAGTTTCCAAAATTTCGAACACCTGCGATTTTTAATCCCGTCCTGTTGAGGCATTGGATTTTCAATCCAATAAACTTATCCTTATCCTGATAGTTTAATGTTAATTAAGTCTTATCGCCTGTAAATATGTTCAGATGAGAAGATGGAATTTGAATAACGTGTTTCACCTTTTATCTCACCACAGCCACACTCCCC
>JBDSEW010000383.1:0-8270 GCA_039919825.1 Chitinophagales bacterium
AAGAGCGATGGCTTTCAATGCAGCCAAGGTACACTTCTTCTAAAAATTTGAATGTGCATTCATATCAAAGGGGAGCACGACAAATCTTTGTTTTTGTGGTCGGCGAGACGCCGACCACGGACAGTACCTTCCCTATGACAGTCCATGGTTGGCGTCCCGCCATCCATTGCTCGAGAAAACTGAATGATTGGTCGTACACCCCAGCAAGGCCTTGCAGGAAGATCGGCTTTGTTTTGGGTTACCCGCGCATTTCGCAACAGGAAGATGTTTTGTTTTATTTTCAATGATGCCCCTTGATTTCTATATTTTTGTGCCATGTTTTCCGGAAAAAAAATTGCGTTTCATACCCTTGGATGTAAACTGAATTTTTCAGAATCTTCTTCCATTTTCAGGATATTGGAAAAAGATGGTTTTATAAAAGTGAGACTTGAAGAAACTCCTGATCTTGTGGTGATCAATACCTGCTCCGTTACAGAAAATGCGGATAAGGAATGCAGGCAAATTGTAAGGAAGGCATTAAAACACTCACCAGGCGCACAGGTGGTCGTGATCGGTTGCTACGCACAGCTAAAGCCCGAAGAAATTGCTGCAATAGAAGGTGTGGACCTTGTATTGGGTGCCAAAGAAAAATTCAGATTAGCCGACTACCTGAAAGTATTACCTTCCAAAAAAAATGTTACAGAAAAAGGAGCAGTCTATTCCTGTGATGTAAATGATGTGCATTTTTTTGAAAGCAGTTATTCGCTGGGCGAACGTACGCGTGCTTTTCTAAAAGTGCAGGATGGCTGCGACTACAGTTGCACCTATTGCACCATACCCCTTGCACGGGGAAAGAGCCGGAGCGACACTATAACACATGCAGTAGACCAGGCCCATCTGCTGGCTGATCTTGGGGTGAAGGAAATTGTACTTACCGGAGTTAATATTGGAGATTTTGGTATTCAGCATTCTCAAACCGGTGAAAGACAGGAGACCTTTTCCGGATTGATCCGCGAGTTGGAAAATAAAACAACTATCGAACGATTTCGCATCTCTTCAATAGAACCAAATTTATTGAAAGATGAGATCATTGAATGGGTGTCGCAATCAAAACGTTTCATGCCGCATTTTCACATTCCTTTGCAGGCAGGTTCAGATACTATATTGAGAAGGATGAAACGCAGGTATCTTTCCTCATTATATGCTGAACGGGTGGCAAGAATCAAATCACTTATGCCGCATTGCTGCATTGGCGTAGATGTGATAACCGGTTTCCCGGGCGAAACTGAAAAGGAGTTTCTGGAAACCTACCACTTCATTAACGAACTCGATGTCAGTTACCTTCATGTATTCACCTATTCCGAACGTGATCATACGGAAGCAATGAATATGGATGGCGTGGTGCCCATGCACATCCGGCATGAACGGACGAAGATGCTGCGGATACTTTCAGAGAAAAAAAAGCATCAATTTTATCTCCATCAATTGGGTTCAACAAGAAATGTTTTATTTGAAAATCCCTCATCTCCCGATGTACAGGAAGGATTTACCGATAATTATATCAAAGTTGCAATACACCATACTAATTTACTCGCAGGCCAAATTGTACCTGTTCTTTTAAATGAGGTTAAGGAGGAAGTAGTGATAGGCGAAATTTCTATTTCAGCTATTGCAGAAAGAAGAAAGGTCAAATCAACAGGTCATAACCTAATTCTCTAATCCTGATCTTTAATTTCCAACTACCTGTTTTTTGTAATACTGCCACTAACCCTGACATTTGATCGTGTTAGGATAAGTTCACGTTAAGTTTTTAATCTTTGCGGCACCATTAATTCATCAATTTACAATTCAACCGAATTCAATAATTTAATTCTTCACTTACCTTCTGTTCATGTACCCAAACTTAGGCTACTTATTTGAGGACCTTTTTAATACGAAACTCTCCGGCGCGTTTACCCTTTTTTATGCTTTTCAGAGTTTCGGATTTATGATGGCTATGGCATTTCTGGCTGCCGCCTGGACCTTATACCTTGAACTGAAACGAAAGGAAAAGCAACAATTGTTACAACCGGTGCCGAGAAAAGTAATGATAGGTGCACCGGCCAGCGTCAGTGACCTCGTGCTCAATGGCATCACCGGTTTTATTGTCGGCTATAAATTGATTGCCATTGTATTGGACCTGAAAAGTTTTACAGATAATCCCCAGGACTTTATTCTTTCAACAAGAGGAAACCTTATTGGTGGAATTCTGACGGCAGCATTGCTGGTGTATCTTAAATACCGTGAAAAAGAAAAAGAACGCTTACCTAAGCCCGAAGAAAAAACAATGCTCGTATGGCCACGACAAATGGTGGGTGATATAACCATAGTAGCAGCTATCAGCGGTTTACTGGGTGCAAAATTTTTTGATAATCTCGAGCACATAGATGCTTTCCTGAAAGACCCCATCGGTTCATTGTTCTCATTCAGTGGATTAGCTTTCTATGGCGGATTGATCTTTGGTGCTGCCGGTTGTCTCTATTTCTGTTATCGCAACAAGCTTCCTTTGCTACACATGCTGGATGCGGCTGCTCCGGGCCTGATACTCGCATATGGTGTTGGCCGCATCGGTTGTCATGTTGCGGGTGATGGAGATTGGGGAATAGATAACCTGAGTGCAAAACCTTCCTGGTTTATCTTTCCTGATTGGGCCTGGGCTTATAGGTATCCGCATAATGTTAACCAGGATGGAATACCCATTCCGGGTTGTGATGGAAAATACTGTTACATGCTCGAACATCCCGTGTTTCCAACAGCACTCTACGAAATAGTTGCCGCACTTCTGATCTTTTCTTTTCTGTGGGCTGTTAGAAAAAAAATAACGGCTCCGGGAATGCTGTTCTCCATTTACCTGGTGTTGGGGGGAATTGAACGCTTCTTCATTGAAAAGATCCGGATTGATATCAAGTATCATTTCGCGGGAGCTACCGCGACGCAGGCACAAATAATTGCGATCTGCATGATCCTTATCGGTATAGCAGGAATCATCCTTTTCCGCAGGCGATCATCAAGGCAACAGCAAGTTCGTGACTAATTACTGCGCCCTGATTTCTTCCTCTTTTTAAATATTATGCTTAAGCACCTGTTCTTATTCTTGTTCATCTTTATTATTTCTTCGTGTGGAGAGAAACGATTCCTGCTTGAAACGAGATTCAGTGACACCCTCGTTCCACCAGCACCTGACTATTGTAAAGAAGATTGATGGGCAGCACTTCCTTCTAAAAAAGATCCTGCCGACAGCTTACCAGGAAAAAATTTGAGTAACGGAGAAGCAACTGCAACTGCCGACGTTTTCTTTATTCATCCAACTATCTACACCTATAAACCCACTACTGCTTATGAATGGAATGGTGATGTGAATGATGTAACACTCAACACGAAGACAGACTACAGCACCATTCATTACCAGGTAACTGTTTTTAACGGATCGTGTAAAATTTATGCACCCCGCTATCGGCAGGCACACATCACTGCTTTTTATGCAGCAAAGGGAGATGATGGCAGGGAAGCGTTGGACATTGCCTATTCAGATGTGAGAGCAGCATTTCAATATTACCTGGAACATTATAATAATGGCCGACCGGTAATTATTGCATCACACAGCCAGGGCACAAGACACGCTGAACATTTGTTAAAAGATTTTTTTCGCGAATGATACGCTTAAAAGCAGGCTCATTGCAGGGTACCTGGTCGGGACGCCAATCTATGCGGATTCTTTAAATTTTCTCCCACCCTGCAATACACCTGATCAAACAAGTTGTTATTGCACCTGGAATACTTTCGCGAAGGACTATTATCCCAACTACTATAACAATGGGCTCGTAAATGCCATTTGTACCAATCCACGTTCATGGAGTACAGATTCAGCATACTGTTCCTGTAAGCTGAATGAGGGTGGCATACTGCGTAATTTTCGAAAAGTGTATCCGAATATTTGTGATGCACAAGTGCATGATGGTATGCTTTGGATTGACAAACCGGATTTTCCCGGCAGTAAATTTTTACACTTTATAATTTATCACCTGTTAGACTATAACCGGTTCTATTTCAATATCCGTGAAAATGTGGACCGGAGGATTGATACCTTTTGGAAGAATCAATGATTAAGGTTCAAGGTAGGCAGTGATACCACCCTTAAGGTTGTATAGGTTTTTGAAGCCGTGTTTTTCCTGCAGTCGCTGTATGGCAATATGACTGCGTAGGCCCACCTTGCAATAAACAATTACAGGTTTATCATGTGCGATTCTGTCAACACCATATAGCAATTCATCAAACGGAATTAATTCACCCCCGATATTTATTACTTCATGTTCCGAAGGCTCCCGAACATCGATCAGTTGAAAATTATTTCCCGCTGCAATTATCTTCTTTAATTTATCGGGAACGATTTCTTTGACTACATCCTTTTCATAGATTTCCATACAACAATTTTTAGTAATCCATCCATGAGATATTCAAAACAATTACCAATTACGAATTAACCCTGAGCTTGCTACCCGAATACCGGCTTTGCCGCAACAATTTAGCCGTTTAACAATTCAATGGCTATTTCGTTACTCCACCTGCTATTTTTTCATACTCAGCAGTATAAGGTTCCCACAATTCAATCTTGTTTCCTTCAATATCCATGAGGTGAACAAATTTTCCGTATTCAAAAGTCTCGATGGTATCAACCAGTGTAACACCTTCTGATTTAAGTTGCTTCACTAACTCTTCAAGATTTTCAACCCGGTAGTTGATCATGAAGTCTTTTACAGAGGGTTGAAAATATTTGGTTGTTTCTTTAAACGGACTCCATTGTGTAAATCCCTTCTTAGAGCTGTCTGCTCCTTCGCGCCACTCAAAGGTGGTTCCGTATGCGTCTGTATTCAAACCAAGATGGGTTTCATACCAGCGCTTCAACTCCTGAGGGTTTTTGCATTTAAAAAATATTCCGCCAACACCTGTAACTCTTTTCATTTTCTGACCAGAGTTTGATGATTGGGAAACAAATTTATTCATCGCAAATCCAAATGCAAATGAAGTCAGCAGGGCAAGGATAAACAGTGTAGTACTTTTCATGGTTTCTAATTGAAGGTTTTACTGCTCAATGATTAGAAGCTATCCTAAATGTTCAACCAAAGTCGTCATGCAGATTCGGCTGACCAGGGTGAGGACCATTTTAAAAAGCACGGTCCCAGTCTTTCCATACCGGTTCATAGCCCTCCGATTCAATCATGGCAGCTATTTCATTTGGTGATCTCTCATCAGAAATTTCAAACTGCTCCAGCGCATGCAGCTTACCCGCATATCCGCCGGGATCAGTCTTTGAACCCGCGCTGATCGAAGTAATTCCCAATTTGATAGCGTGATTCCGAAAAGCCGGTGACTCGCGTGTCGATAAAGAGAGTTCCACATTTTCGTTAAAAATGCGCCAGGCACAAATCAACTGCACCAATTGCTTATCCGTCATTGGATGATTCGGTTGCTGACAACCTACGGCAGGCCGCAGCCGCGGAAATGAAATGGAATATTTTGTTTTCCAATAAGTCTTCTCAAGATAATCGAGGTGTAATGCAGTAAAAAAGGAGTCTGCTCTCCAATCCTCCAACCCAAGCAAAGCACCAAGGCCCACGCGATGAACGCCCGCTTTACCCAAACGATCCGGAGTTTCAAGGCGATAATTGAAATTACTCTTCCTGCCTTTCGGATGGTATAACTGGTAATTTTCTTCGTGATAAGTTTCCTGGTAGACCAACACCGTATTCACACCTGCATGGATCAGTCGTTCGTACTCTTCCTGATGCAGCGGTTGCACTTCAAGCATCACATTGGAAAAATAGGGACGAATCAACCTGATCATCTTCTCAAAATAATCAGTACCTACTGTTTGGCTGGCTTCTCCGCTCACGAGTAAAATATGATCATAACCGAATTTCTTAATCACTTCCACTTCGCGTAAAATCTGCTCTTCATTCAAAGTGATGCGGGCGATCTTATTGTCGAAGCTGAATCCACAATACGTACAGATATTCTGGCATTCATTGGATAAATACATCGGTATATACATCTGCATCACGTTGCCGAATCTTTTCAGCGTGAGGTGGTGACTCAGCTGTGCCATTTCTTCCAACCGTTTTTCTGCAGCAGGTGAAATGAGCGCCATAAAATCTTCAGGTGTTCCGTTTCCTGCCTTCAGCAGTGCAGCTTCCACATCAGATTCCTTTATGGCATTTACGCGTTCGGCAACTTCCTCCCAGGAATAATGATCGAAGACCTTTCGAAAATCTTTTGTTGCAACGTAATCAAGCGTGTGAATACTCATATTTTCCTATTGAGGGTTGAAAATATATTGAGGTGGATTCACTCATCTAAAAATGCAGTGAGCGGGCTACTGGCTGCTGCAAATGCAGTGCTTCCACCAAGCTTTGATTCAAATGCCATTCTTCCTGCCTCCACTCCCCATTTAAATGCTGCAGCCATTTGAGCAGGGTACTTCGCAACAGCAATTGCCGTGTTTACCAATACAGCAGCCGCGCCCATCTCCAATGCAGCAGCAGCATGGGAGGGTGCTCCTATTCCTGCATCAATAATCACAGGCACCTTGCTTTCGCGGATAATGATCTCCAGCATATCTTTTGTCTGCAATCCTTTGTTGGAACCAATGGGTGCACCCAACGGCATCACCGCTGCTGTTCCTACATCTTCCAGTCGTTTGCACAACACTGCATCGGCATTGATGTAGGGTAGCACAATGAATCCAAGTTTGACCAATTCTTCTGCTGCCGCAAGTGTTTCTATCGGATCCGGTAAAAGATAACGGGGATCCGGATGAATTTCCAGCTTCAACCAATTTGTTTCCAATGCTTCCCGTCCTAGTTGAGCAGCCAGTATTGCTTCCTTTGCATTTCGTGCTCCACTGGTATTGGGAAGTAATTGAATGGGCAATTGCTTCAGGTAGTTACCAAGGTCTTCTTCTCTTTTTTCAACATCTACCCTCTTAAGCGCCACCGTTACCATTTGAGTACCGGAGGCTTCGATGGCATCCGCCATCACTTTTTTAGAACTGAATTTGCCAGTGCCCAGCAACAATCTTGATTGAAATTGATGACCCGCTATGATAAGATCTTTCATGTGATAATTGCTTCTTTTTTTGAAATCGAAATTTTCAGTTGTTCCAAAAATGCCTTCGCAGCAATTGCAGGATGAGCTGTAGCGTTAATTGCCGATGAAACTGCGATGCCTTTTACGCCTTTACTCATCAGCTCCTGCACGTCATTCAAGGTAATTCCCCCGATGGCAATCACAGGTAAGCTAAAGGAATACTTCTGAAGCAATTTTGTGATTTGTGTAATACCATCAATCCCTAATACCGCATCCAATTTTTCCTTTGTATTGGTAAAACGAAAAGGCCCAAGACCAGCGTAGTCAATCTGCGCATCCTTCACCTCTAATAATTCTTCCCATGAATGTGTGGAAACACCAATGATTGCATCAATTCCCAGCATTATTCTTGCATCCTTCCAATGCATATCATCGCGACCCAGGTGAACGCCATCAGCATGCACCTCCTTTGCAATCAATGGTTCATCGTTAATGATCAATATTTTTCCATATGATTCAGTGATGCTTCGCGCTTGCTTTGCAATTTGCAACCACTCTTCCCTTGCGCTGTTCTTCACACGCAACTGTATCCATTCTACACCGGATTCACAGGCCATTTTCACCTGCTCAACATGTGAAAAGTGAGGCAGATCCTGTGTGAGGTAATGAAGGCTTGCAATCTTTTTATCCATGTTGCACAGGTAATTTTATCGCATGATGCGTTCCCAGTAGTCCGGGCGCACTCTGTAAAAATTCAAACGTATAAGACTTCGCCAGCTCACAACTTGTTTTCAGATCATTTCCTAGTGCAAGGAATGCCGTGATCGCTGCGGACAATACACACCCAGAACCATGTTTTTCAAAGCCATCCAAAACTTCAGATTTAAAATTCAAGCGGGTACCCTGCTGCAACAAGACATCATACATGCTGCCATCCTTCATTTTAAAGCTTTTCATAAAAACCTGAGTAACCTGTTGCAATTGTTCGGCGGCTAACACTGCATCTGTTTCATTCGTTAGCGCAAGTGCTTCATCAGCATTTGGTGTGAGAAGGAAAACTTTTTGGCAGCATTGAGTTAACACTGATTTGCTTATGGTACTATGAAACTCAAATCCAGAAGAAGCCTTCATCACCGGATCCCAAATAATCTTTATCTGCGGAAAATGAA
>JBDSEW010000420.1:0-5597 GCA_039919825.1 Chitinophagales bacterium
GGCGGCAGCTAACCATACTTTTGTCCTGGAAAAACGGCCAATAGGTACCACTTTTTTATGGCTGTCATTTGCAGGTTGTTGTTTGATATGAAGCAAAATGTTATTGTGCAATTCCTCAAAATATTCATTAGGCACTTCAAAAGGATGATCGTGAGAAGTGAATAAGGAAGCGGGTACGTCTGCAGTGGAATCCATTGCCGCAAGCAGAATATACTGTTCTGCCAATGCAAAATAGTTTTCGGGAACGGTGAAGGGATGCTCGCATGGCAATGCAGCCAGATAAGGCGACAGGTTCTCTAACTCCTCTATTACTTCATTCTTCAACGCCATTATTATTTTTTATTAAGTGATGACTGAATCACGTGTGCAGTTTATTTCTCAGTCCAACTGTTAATCATTCATAAACAACCAGTAGCATGGACTATCCCCATAAAGCAGGGTTTAATCAATCCATTAAAAACTTTATTGATGTTCCAGCATGTATTTCTCCACTTTTTTTACTGCATGGTGATAACTGGCTTTCAATGCACCCACTGAAGTGTCGAGTATGCCTGACATTTCTTCATAGGGCATCTCATCATAATATCTCAATTGAAAAACCATTCTTTGTTTTTCAGGTAAGGTAAGGATGGCTTCCTGAAGGTGCATCTGAATGGCATTGCCATTAATGAAATTACCTGAATACAATTTTTCCTTTAAGTCATCAGAGCTATCGGGTAATGGCAGGAGCCCTTTGCGTTTTTTCTTATCTAAAAAAGTAAGGGTGATGTTGGTTGCAATCCGGTACATCCAATAGATGAGCTTTGAATCGCCGCGGAAAGTGGAAAGGTTGTTCCACACCTTAATAAAAACTTCCTGCACAAGGTCGTTGGCATCTTCGTGATCCAGCACCATGCGCCTTACCAGCCAATAGATCTTTTTCTGATCACGTTTTACGAGCCAGGAAAAAGCCTGCTCCTTCCGGTTTGTGGAACGGAAAGCAGCAAGAATTTCATCGTCTGTTACTAATTGTTCGTTTTGCAAGGTTGATCAGGTGCAAGAGACAGTTTGCAGTTTGCAAATTGGCAATTGTCAACCGCAAACTCAATTCTTTTTCTTTCTGGCTACTACTTTTTGAGCGGCTTCTACAATGTGAGGGGTATCAATTCCATATTTTACCAACAACTCTTCCGGTTTCCCGCTTTCTCCAAATGAATCATTCACCGCTACCATTTCCATTGGTACAGGATGATTCCGGGCAACTACGCCTGCAATCAAATCTCCCAATCCTCCAAATACCTGGTGCTCTTCCGCAGTCACCGCACAGCCTGTTTTGGAAACAGACTGGATTACGGCATTTGTATCCAGCGGTTTAATAGTGTGAATATTGATCACTTCTGCCTGAATTCCCTCCTTTGCTAAAATCCGTGCAGCTTCAATCGCCATCCATACCATGTGGCCGGTGGCGAAAATGGAAACATCTGTTCCTGCTGCCAATAGCTGTGCTTTTCCGATTTCAAAAGTTTCGGTGTCTGATGTGAAGTTGGCCACTTTCGGACGTCCAAAACGAAGATACACCGGTCCCACGTAGTCTGCTATGGCAATGGTAGCAGCTTTGGTTTGATTGTAATCGCAGGGAACAATCACAGTCATATGAGGCAGCATACGCATGAGCCCAATGTCTTCGAGTATCTGGTGTGTGGCACCATCCTCACCTAATGTAAGGCCCGCATGCGAAGCGCAGATCTTTACGTTCTTTCTGGAATAAGCAATTGATTGACGAATCTGATCGTACACACGACCGGTTGAAAAATTGGCGAATGTTCCGGTGTATGGAATTTTTCCGCCGATGGTCAGGCCTGCAGCAATACCCATCATGTTGGCTTCGGCAATCCCCACCTGTATAAAACGCTCGGGAAATTCTTTGATAAAAGCATCCATCCGAAGCGAACCGGCAAGATCCGCTGTAAGACCTACTACATTTGGATTTTTACGTGCTACTTCTACAAGGCCTGCGCCGTAGCCGCCACGTGTTTCTTTTTTGTCTTTGTCGCTATATTGATCAAGCATTGGTTCGTCTTTAGTCGGAAGTAATTCGTCCTTAGTCGGAAGTCGTTCGTCCTTAGTGAAAGAAGTGGTTCAGGTTATAATTTCAATTGAGTGGACTGCCCACTTTTGATTTGAAAAGTTTTGGTAATGGATTCCGTTGTTTTCTTTGATGCTTTCGGGCGATAGATAACGGTATATCCGCCGGCCTGCAAACCTACCAATTCGTTGGACAAATTTTCATTCAGCGAATAAATTTTTACCAACTGCCCATTATCATTCATAAAAATAGCACCGTATCCGGGAAATGTTTTTGTAATACTTACCAATCCGGGAACGTCAATTTTCACGGTAGTGGTTGAACTTTGTGTGACGGCTACATTGCTGATCTGCAATCGTGGTAGTGTGAGTATTTCAAGATCGTAGGTTCCGGAGAGATATTTTGCAGTCGTATTCATATCCTGCACCGTCACTGTTTCACTGCTGGTATCTTTGCGGATGATGCATTTTATCTTGCTGTTGAGGTTATTGTTAATGGTGCTGCTGCTGAGTTCCACTTTTAAAAATCCTTGTGATGCAGGAATATTGACCGATGTGTTTTTTTGATCTGAAAATTCCAATTGTTTTCTTTCGATCACAGGTGTTGTGTGAATCACCAGGTTGTAGTTGGCTACAGGATCAATCTGGAGCGTATCCGGAATGCCGCGATAATTCAATGTGTGGTAGAAATTGTATTTGATTTCGCCGGCCGTGGCATCATAGAAGGTCATGTTTACATCTGTTTCGAGCGGATTGTTATCTGCATCCAAAAGATTGACTCGGACCGCAGCGGCAGATAAAACGCGATCAACTACTGTTTTCATAATGTCACGCAGTGCAACCGGATTTTGAGCATTGAAATAATTGCCTGCGCATTCCATAGATGCCTTTGCCGAAGCATCGAGATTTAAACCAATGATAAACGGTTTTAAATACACATGCTGTTGTTGCATTTTCAAAGAAACAGCACAAGGGTCTCCTCCGCATGATTCTTCGCCATCGGTTACCAGTAATACAATGTTACGGGCTGTAGCATCTCTTGGAAAATCAATCGCAGCTTTTTCTAATGAAAGTGCCAGAGGAGTAATTCCTTTAGGGCGGAGGGTGTTCAGCATTTGACGAATGCCCACAGCATTGCCTGCTGAAAATGCAACTTCTAATTTTGAATCGCTGCAATCATTTGCTGTATTTATGCTTTGATGACCATAGACACGCAAAGCAGTTTGTACATTTTGCTTCAACTGTAATGAATCTGCTATCTCTGAAATAATCATTCTCGCCACATCAATTTTTGTTTTCCCTTCCCATGGATTGAGCATGCTGGAAGAGGCATCGAGGACAAAGAGGATTCTTGTAACAGGTTGGGCAACGATTTCCTTTTGTAACGTAACCTGAGCAGGTTTTTTGTTCTGCGATTGTGAAAGAAGAGAGGAAAAGACAATGGTGAGGAAAAAAAACAAGCTGAAATAAAATTTGTGTGAGGATATGGTGCGAATAGTATTTTTCCCGACGGGTTTTGAAATCTGAATATGATTGGAAGATGCTGAAACAAGTTCAGCATGACAGCACCCGGATGCGTCATTCCGAACTTGTTTCGGAATCTTCGTGGAGTGGCTATTTCCGATCATAATTTCACCGATGTGCTTTTGCCTGAAGTGATCTTAATGTTGAATTCCTTCGTTTTCGAAGATTGTTGTCCCTTATCAGGACGGAAGATCGCCACGTAATTTCCGGGTTGAAGGGCTACAGTTTTAGCAGAAGACAATTCATTAAAGTCTGCCACCTTCTCCAGCTTTTCGCCTTGTTTCACAAACACACTTGCTACGCCTGCGGCTGAGGGATTTAGAACCAGGTTGCCGGTACGCGGAATTTTTATCGTCGTTGTTTTTGCTTCATCAACCTGCACGTCGGACATGATAATTCGTGGTAACGTTAGAATCTCCAGGTCATATTTTCCAATCAAATATTTTTGTGAGCGGCTCATGTCCTGCACGTTCAATATTTCAGTTTGGTTAGCTAACCGGACAAGACAGGGCGCACTGATGTAGGTGGTAGATGACACTTCCCATTTTATTTCCAATGTTCCCTGCGGCACATCTGCGGCAATGGTATTGTGAATGCCCGGCACCAGTTCAATTTCTTTTTTGATAACCGGTGGAACACTGTGCACCAGCAAATCATATTTTAACATCGGATCGAGGATCAGCGTATCTGGATTTCCCTTTGCATTCAGGGTGTGAATTAAATTGTATTTTAGTTTTCCCGACAGGTGATCATAGAGGGTCATCTCCACATTTGTTTCTGAAGGAATACCGTATGCATCCAATAAATTTATTTGCGAGGTGGTAGCATTCAATGCTCTTGAAACCACCACATGCATCACATTGGTAAACATGTCTTCATTCTGCACATCATAAAAGGAACCTGCACATTCAAACTTTTTTTTCAATGAATCAGAAAGACCGAGGCCCACAATAAAGGGTTTCAGGACAATGCCTTTCTCTTCCATCTGCGTTGCAATGCTGCAGATATTTCCATTGCAGGTTTCATTGCCGTCGGTGATCAGCACGATAGAATTATTCGACAGTGAATCCACTGGAAAATCTGAAATGGATTGTAGCAGTGTATACTCAATGGGTGTTTGTCCCTGTGGTTTTATTTCCTGCAACCGCTTTGCTACCAAAGAAGCATTGTTCTTTGCAAAAGGAATTTCCAGCTTTGTATCCTGGCAATTATTCGCGGAGCGCGGAGACTGGTGTCCGAAAACGCGCACGCCAAATTCTACTTTGGGATTTATTTTGGAAATGCTATCAATGGTGTGAATGAGTATTTGCTTTGAAAGATCGAATTTGGAAGTGCCCTGCCACATTCCTTTCATGCTTCCGGAAGCATCGAGTACAAACAGGATGCGGTTGACCTTATTGCTGTAGAGGTTGGATTTCTGAGCTTCAACTACTTGTGATAAAAAGATAAGGGCGCAACCGGTGCAACAAAGCCATTTGAGAAATTGCGGATGGAGGATTTTAAATTGCGGATTGATGGCTTTCAATTCAGTTGGTAGCTTGTAATTAACAGTAAAATGCTAATTTCAAAATTGCAGATCCAGGATGCAGATTGCGCAGTGAATGTGATTCCGCAATCTTTAATTCGCAATCCGAAATAAAACAATTTTGGATTGGAGTCTTCGAATTCACCTTGCAGGTTTTGAAATTGCTAATTGCCAACTATTAGTAATCTCCCAAAGTAACCGGAAGTTGCTCCAGCGCCTTCGCCAACTGTTCATCATTCGGAGCTATGCCATGCCATTCGTGGCTGCCCATCATGAAATCCACCGGATAACCCATCACCGTTTTCATCAGGATAACGACGGGTTTGCCTTTGCCGGTCATTGATTTTGCTTTTTTCAAACCGGCCACTACTTCTTCCATATTGTTGCCATTCATTTCCATGGTTTCCCAGCCGAATGATTTGAATTTTGCATTCAGGTCGCCGAGATCCATCACCTTTTTGGTTGGGCCATCAATCTGCTGGCC
>JBDSEW010000434.1:0-15607 GCA_039919825.1 Chitinophagales bacterium
ATGATGCTGGAAGAAATCTTTTTTGCAGGACCAATTCCTGAAGCGCTGTTTGCACACACCAAAGCACTTAATCCTGTTAAAAGAAGCAAAACATTTTTCATGTTAAAATTCGAGAGTCTAAATTTAGTGAAGAGTGAGTTATTTTACTGAAATAATCATGCCTTACTATTTAGTGATGGGTGGAATGCCTTGTTCCCTGCAGCAGCATTAAATGGAGGACTATACTTACTTTTGAAAATTCAAATAAAAGGAAATGATCCCCAAAATAAATCCAACAAAAACGCCTGCCTGGCAGGAACTGGTTACACATCATGTTGAAATGAAGCGGATTAAGCTTCGTGCTTTATTTCATGATGATCAGGAGCGCTATAAAAGATTTTCGATTCGATTGGAAGATGTGCTTTTTGATTATTCTAAAAACCTGATCACTGAAAAAACGAGAAACCTTCTAATTAAGTTGGCTGATGAATGCAATCTGAAGGAAGCTATTGCGGCAATGTTTCAGGGAGAAAAAATCAATGCGACAGAAAACCGTTCTGTGCTGCATGTAGCACTTCGTAATCTCACGGGCAACGCTATTTATGCAGATGATAAAGATGTTATGCCTGAAGTTCGGAAAGTGCTGGCTCAAATGAAAGATTTCTGTAAAAAGGTTCACGATGGAACGTGGAAAGGGTATACCGGAAAAAAGATCAGGTATATCGTAAACATTGGTATCGGCGGAAGCGACCTTGGCCCGGTGATGGTGACAGAAGCATTGCTTCCATATCGGATGGAAGGCATCGAAGCATTTTTTGTTTCGAATGTAGATGGAACACACATTGCAGAGACGCTGAAAAAAATAACACCTGATGAAACTTTGTTCCTGGTAGCATCTAAAACTTTCACTACCCAGGAGACCATGACGAATGCACATACTGCCAGAGATTGGTTTGTGGATCATGCTAAAGACAAGGCTCATGTTGCATTGCATTTCGCAGCCCTTTCCACCAATGAAAAGGAAGTGGTTAAGTTTGGTATAGCACCGGAGAACATGTTTGAATTTTGGGATTGGGTGGGTGGCCGTTACAGCCTGTGGAGTGCTATTGGATTATCCATTGCGCTTACAATCGGCTATGAAAATTTTGAACAATTATTGAAAGGTGCTCACAAAACGGATGAACATTTCAGGGATGCGCCTTTTGAAAAAAACGTCCCGGTGATTATGGCATTGCTTGGTATTTGGTACACTAATTTTTATGGCGCACAGAGCGAAGCTATCCTCCCTTATGATCAATACATGCACCGCTTTGCTGCCTATTTTCAACAAGGTAACATGGAAAGCAATGGGAAGCAGGTGGATAGAAATGGAGAATCCGTTACCTATCACACAGGCCCGGTGATATGGGGAGAGCCGGGCACCAATGGGCAGCATGCTTTTTACCAGTTGATTCATCAGGGAACGTTGCTGATACCCTGCGATTTCATAGCACCTGTTTTCAGCCATAATCCAATCGGAGATCATCATGTAAAACTGATGTCGAATTTTTTCGCACAGATGGAGGCGCTGATGAATGGAAAAACGATAGATGAAGTTGTAAGCGAATTGCAGGATATGACTCCTGAAGACCGTGCGGCATTGGTTCCTTTCAAAGTTTTTCAAGGAAATCGTCCTACGAATTCATTCCTGATAAAACTAATTACGCCCTTTACTTTAGGCCAGTTGATTGCGCTATACGAACACAAAATATTTGTTCAGGGAATTATCTGGAATATCTACAGTTTTGACCAGTGGGGAGTAGAGTTGGGTAAACAACTGGCTAATAAGATACTACCCGAACTGCTTGATAATAGTGAAGTTGCTTCTCACGATAGCTCTACCAATGGTTTAATCAATGAATTCAAAAGGTTGAGAAGGTGATTGCGACGGCAGCAGTTCCGCTCACAAATTTCAGAATTCAAAATTCAGTTTATCTTCGCTCAATGAAACCTCTAATTGCACCTTCTATCTTATCCGCCGACTTTGGAAGGCTGAACGAAGGGATTGAAATGATCAATGAAAGTGTGGCCGACTGGATCCACTGTGATGTGATGGATGGACGTTTTGTTCCGAACATTTCTTTTGGCTTCCCGGTCTTAAGGGCTGTAAAAGGAATGGCGCAAAAGCCACTTGATGTTCACCTGATGATCCTGGAACCCGAAAGATACATTGCTGACTTCAGGAACGCAGGAGCGGATATTTTAAGTGTACATATTGAGGCCTCACCACATCTTCACCGAACTGTTCAGCAGATCAGAGAACATGGGATGCAGGCAGGAGTTGCTATTAATCCACACACTTCTATTCTTCAACTGGAAGATGTGATTGCAGACATCGATGTAGTTTGCCTCATGAGTGTGAACCCGGGATTTGGAGGTCAGAAATTTATACCCAATACGTTTAATAAAATCTATCAGCTTAAGAACCTGATACTGTCCAGAAACTCAGCTGCTAAAATTGAAATTGATGGAGGTGTTGATCTCCTGAACGTGAATGCTTTGCTGGAAGCCGGAGCTGATATTTTGGTTGCAGGAAACACGGTTTTTAATTCTGCTAATCCTCCAGAAACTATTTCAATACTAAAAAATAGTATCAAAAATACTTCTACTGTATAACCGGCGTTTGGCCTGATGATGATTAGAAACCTGCTTATTATATTGTTGGAAACATTGTTGGGAGCACTTATTCCAATCGTTTCTTTTTCTCAAACTGCCACGGTCTATGGCAATGTCCGCAATGAAGCCAACCAGGCATTGGTAGCAGTTTCTATAAAAATTTCGGCAGGAGGCAGTGGCGGAATAAAGTTTACCGACGAAGGAGGCAATTATGAATTCAGCATTGCCGCAGATAAAGAAGTAGTGGTTTCTTTTTCTTCCCTGGGATATGAAAATTATGAAAAAAGAGTCAATCTTAAAACCGGACAGCGCTTTCCCCTCTACGTTGTTTTGATTCAGCAGACTTACGAAATCGACAGCATAACGATTGAAGACAAAGAACTGCGTGACCAACCAAGCATGGTACGCATTGATCCAAAATTATTTGAGGCCCTTCCATCTGCATCCGGTGGAGTAGAAGCAATTCTTAAAGTGCTGGGGGCTTCGTCCAATAATGAATTGTCTTCTCAATATTCCGTTCGTGGAGGAAACTATGACGAGAACCTGGTGTACGTAAATGATTTTGAAATCTACCGGCCATTCCTGATAAGGTCTGGCCAGCAGGAAGGACTGAGTTTTATAAACCCAGACCTTGTGGGTTCATTGTTGTTTTCAGCTGGAGGATTTGCCGCCAAGTATGGTGATAAAATGTCGAGTGTATTGGATATTGATTATAAGAAACCTGAAAAGTTTGGAGGTAATGCTTATATAAGTCTTTTAGGTGGCGGATTAAGCCTGGAAGGAAGTTCTAAGGATCACCGCGCACATTTCCTTTTTGGGGGAAGATACAAGACCAGTCAATACCTCTTGAATTCTTTGGAGACGACAGGAGATTACAGGCCGTCATTTCTCGACATCCAGGCTGATATTGTTTTTGATGTTTCCGATAAAGTAACAGTGGAAGCAATTGGCAACTATTCAAAAAACAAGTATCAATTTGTTCCTGAAGACCGTGTAACCACTTTTGGAACAATTCAAAACACTCTTCGACTGACTGTTTATTTTGACGGACAGGAAGTTGATGCGTACACCACATCGATGGCCGGACTTTCTGTTACGTACAAGCCAAGAAAAAACGTCAGTCTGAAGTTTCTGGGTTCTATTTATGGCGACCGGGAAGATGAGACTTTTGATGTTATCGGAGAATACTTCTTAGGGGAAGTGAACAACAACCTGGCAACGGAAGATTTTGGACAGACATTGTATTATTTCGGTACTGGTACCAATCAGCAATGGGGCAGGGATTATCTTAACGCCTACATATTGAAGTTATCCCATAAGGGGACTTATTTTCAAAATCAACATTATCTGCAATGGGGTTTTGATATAAACAGGGAACACATCGATGATAATCTTAGTGAATGGACTCGGATGGATTCAGCAGGATTTACTTTGCCGTATTCTTCCTCACAGATTTTTTTGCAGGATATAATCCGCACGCAAAATGTTTTTTCCAGCTTACGATACAGTGCATATCTACAGGATAGCTGGACGATTAATGAAGACCGCAATTTTACACTTACTTATGGAAGCAGGGTCAGTTTCTGGGATTACAATGAGCAATTAGTAATCAGCCCGCGAGTACAATTGGCTTACCAGCCAAAGTGGGAAAGGGACATTGTTTTTCGTGCTGCTGTAGGTGCTTATGATCAACCTCCCTTTTACCGTGAGTTGCGTGACCTCGAAGGAAATCTTCATCCCGAAGTTTTAGCACAGCGATCGATTCATTATGTTGTTGGAGGTGACTATAATTTTAAGTGGTGGGATCGTCCGTTCAAGTTTGTTTCTGAAATTTATTATAAGCAGTTGTATGATCTCAATCCTTATGAATTAGACAATGTACGAATCAGATACTTTGGTGAAAACAGTGGAAAGGGATATGCCGCAGGTATTGATTTCAGACTCAATGGTGAGTTTGTTAAAGATGCGGAATCCTGGATTTCGCTGTCACTTCTTTCCACACAGGAAAATATTGACAATGATTTTGTGTATACGGTAGATACCACTTTTACGAATCCTGAGGAGAATGAATTCATCCTTGACAGCACAAAAGTTTTTCCAGGCTACATTCCAAGGCCTACAGATCAGTTTCTCAACTTCGGGATGTTCTTCCAGGATTATATTCCGGGCAATGAAAACTTCAAGGTTCATTTAAACTTTCTTTTTGGTACAGGCTTGCCCACCGGTCCTCCGGATCATGTTCGCTCAAGGGATACATTGCGGCTTGCACCATACCGCCGTGTGGATATTGGATTTTCTGCATTGCTCCTGAATGGAAAGAAGCAAAAAATACAGGATAGCAAAGTGTGGAGCAATTTTGAAAATATCTGGATATCACTTGAAGTATTTAACCTGCTGGGAGTTTCCAATGAGATCTCTTATACATGGGTAAAAGATATCAGCAATACTGTTTACGCTGTACCCAATTATTTGACAGGCCGGCGTATCAATTTAAAACTGAATGTCAGGTTTTAAGCCTCATCATTTTTGTACCACATGCTCCTGAAATTATATGGAGTTGAGTATTGATCAAATATTCTACATGGGCATCTGGCAGAAGGAGAATTCTTTAGCATTAAAGCGGATTTATAAAACTCCCGGATTTCTATGTAGGAGACGTTCCCTCACTGTTTCACTGATTTCCCAAAATCCCAATTAATGGTGTTGAATGCAGGTTTCGTGTACATCTATTTTACACCATTATTAATCACTAAAACAAAATGAAATGAAAAACAATTAAATGTTACTTGCTGTACTTCTATCAGGCACAGCCATGCTTGCCGGCTCTTCTTGCAAAAAGGATACTGAAACGGTTCCTGCTGCATTCTAAAGCACACTGTACCAGGCTGACCATCCCACTTCTATTATTGATGTGGTGGAAGAGATCAACACGGATGAAGAGAATGGCGCTATGGGAATTCTTCAGGCGCCTGATGTTGAGCTTGAAATAATTCCAAAATATTCCGGTAAAACACGAAGCGACGGCTAGCGCTGCGTATGCGAAGTAAAAAAGCAGGAATTCAATCCCCCAGTTAAGAATGAAATAAGGCAATGAGTAAAATGACCCGTCTACTTATATGGGATTGCATTCAGCTTTACATAGAATTACTTTCGCATATATTTTTATCAATAAAATAAAACACTATGAAAGTCAAGAGCAGTTTATTTATCATGAGCTTATTCATCAGCTTGATGCTGGTTGGAAGTTCATGTCGCAAAGAAGTGGAAATTCATCCTTTGCGACCCATACCGAATGATTCTGTATCTGCGTCGGAAATTCCATCGGTTCCTGTAACACCGGTATGTGATTTGAAAAAATCTCATCAAGGTGATATCACGGACACAATCTCCGCTTTTGAGCTGGAAGACGGGTTCAGCCTGCAGGTAAAGGGGAAGAAGCATCATTCGGGTGAGATAACCGATCCAAATGAAATTAATGATCAGCTAACCAGATAATTCCGGTAAGCATTATTAAAATGGTTTTCGAGTGAAATAAAGGGCAGGCATAATTCGCTTGCCCTTTTCTATGGTCCTGGTCTTAGAAGTCACTTGATCATTGTTGCATAATTGAGCATACGGTGTTATGCAGAGCACAGGAAAATCCCGAATATTGTTTCAATTTATGAACGAATTGAACGAAATTCTTGATGCTGAGTCAGGCGCTTTCAGTCAGTCTTTTCGCATCTCAAATGGTATTTGCAGAATAAGTGAGGATCGTATTGAGTTGAGCCGTAATATAGATGAGACGACCAGTTTCCTCACCTCTACTTCATTTATTGTCCGCATCGTATTGTTCCTGGTGATTTCCGGATTGCTGGTCTATCAGCAAATCATAAGAGGGCCATTGAATTTGCAGTATGCCCTGGTATATGCGGTGCCCGCAGGTATCATACTCCTTTCTATCATGGGCAACCTGAATGCATTGCTTTACCGTATTCGTTCAGTATTATTCATTGCATTGTTTATATGGTTTGTTTACCTGGAATATGAAAGGGGGAATGCAACTACTGCTATTATCTATCTTGTTTTTACCATGCTTCTTTTTATGAGCTTTCTCCGCAGTTTTGATTATTCATATAGCCCCGTGATTTTCCGGAAAGACATTCTGCAGGTTCGTTTCATCAATTCCATACCCGTTGTAACCCGTGCCTATTTCGTGGTAAGTTTTAAGACTGAAAATGGCAAAGAACGCAAGTGCCCCATTTTGCTACCGGGCATCTTGCAAAAGGGAGAAGCTGAAAAGAAACGTGCAGTGGAGATCATGAGGAGCGCAGGACTGTTACAGTGAGTTAAGCAGTTTTCTGGTACTATTCTCTTTCTATTCTTTTACAGGAAACATTGTACACTATCTCAAAATGTTCCTTTAAGGCCGTCATGCTGAATTTATTTCACCATCTCTCTATGTTAAGATCCTGAAACAAGTTAAGGATGACCTCTGGTATTGTAAGATAACTTCTGAACGATTTTAAAGTCACTTGCGAATTGGTACAATCTATTCGCTGGACGAAGAAGGATTACTGTTATCGGTTTCAATATACCAAAATCCTAACCATGGAATTTTTGTTATCGAGTTATCCGGTTCAAACATATCATCTCTTGAAGTAAGGTTAATCGACTTATCAGGAAAATTACTTGAACAACATTTTTTCAATATGCCTGGGAAGAAAATTGATTTTTCACCGCAGCTATCATTAACAAATGGAGTTTATTTTATTCAGATTTTATCTGACAGAGGGCAGGATGTAATAAAACTAATAGTTGCTGGCGAAGACTAATTTGTAGCAGGCAGTAATACTATCTCTGTACAATAATCTTTTTTGTTTCTGAATTCGTGCTTGTTTCCAAACGAACAAGATAGATACCATTAGTAACTGGTGCACCGTTAGGATTCTCTGCATTCCAGCTAACCTGGTGAATACCTTCGCTCTGTTCACCATCAGCCAGGGTTTTGATTAAGCACCCTGCAACATCATATACCCTGACTGAGCATTTTCCCGAAACGGGCAGCTCCCATCGGATATTGGTGGAAATGGAAAGTGGATTTGGATATGCGATAAGCGAAGTTGTGGTTAACCCAATCGAATCCTGCAGCGTTTGATTCACCAATAAAAATTTGACTGAATCTTTAAACACTATTATGTCCCGTATTGTGATCAGGCCTCCTGCATAATACAGATTACCGGATTGAACAACTTCGTTGCCATGGGTTATCGTCCATGCCAGCGCATCACCTTCGGTGACTTTAAACTGTTGTACCCGTCTGGGAGTAATATTAACTGTACATGAAGCAGGTGCAGGATAAATGGTTCCTGAAGATTCTCTAAGATCCCGCAAAAAAACGGTTGCCTTCCATTGAGATACTTCATCGGTAACCTGATCTCTCCAATCCAGGAATCCATTGATGGAACCATACACCGCACCACTGGTGGCGCTTCCATTTCCGAAATCTTCATTTGCACTGCAATTGGAAAAAGCGGGGTATGAATTGTTTTTCCGATAGCGGAATAAATCAAAGTTGTTATCACTCCACGTAGAACCAATACCTCCGTGTGTCCTGTTATCATAAAAATAATATCCGCCAAGGTGCGCGGCATTCACTGAATCATAGAACATAGTTTTTTCTGTCCAGCCAACCAAAGTATCTCTTTTACCATTCACACTATAGATGACAGGGTAATTCTTATCATTAAAATGATTTGCAAGCCAGCCACCGTTCAGCATGCTGTAGATAGGATACCCAGTATTCGCAGGAAGGTTTGAGATTACAGTTCCCATTCGTTTATCTCCTGCAATTCGGTTGCCATTGCCGGTATTCAGCGTGCAGGTCTTATTGGAATCATTTTGGAATGCCAGGTTGAAACATCCCACGGAAAGTTTTACTGCAGCTATTCTTTCAGGATACGTCATAGCAAAAAAGAATGCTCCTATCGAGCCGAAAGAACTGCCATCAAGATAGATGCGGTTGGAGTCAATAGTTAAATTGCTGATGGCCCAGTCCAGTATCAGGTTCATCGACTGATGCGTATAATTATAGTCGGTTCCGGAAACTGGAGGAATGTCGTTGTTCTCATCATCGAATATATCATAATTTTCATTGCTCCCCCAATATGCTGAATTGTTTCCCGCAGGAAAGTAGTCTTCAGGATTCAGTATCATTTCATTCTTTAAAACGGTAAGCCCTATGGTGAGAAAATCTGTGCCTCCCGCATGAAATTTTAAACGTAGTGGTTGATTGCCGGTTGAATTATTTCGGTTGAGTGCAAAGTCATTTGCCACAAAGCCCGCCTTATTCATAAGTGGTTTGTCAACCGCATATTTCATGCTGGTGAACAGGGTATAAATTTCAACCATTGAATAAGAAACAAGCCTGCTTTGCTGAAAAAGGGGTTGTGGTTTTAAAACTTTTTCTAAAACAGAGTTTTGAAGTGTATTTACACCTGGAATAAAAAGGACATCTTCAATACCATTTTTCAAAATAGTAACAGCATAATAATAATTTCCATCCATCAGTGTAGTAGCAACAAATAATCCGGTAAGTGACGAAAGAGTGGTAAGCCCTGAATCAATAGAGAAATATACATTCATGCCATCGTGGCGGGAAAGGCCTTGATCTTTTGATGATTCAAAATTGGTATAACCCAAGTATTCGCTTTGTTCCAGTTGGGCTGAGGTAGTAATTGGAATTGAAGACCGGTATACCTTGTAGAAAGCAAGGGAATCAGAAAGATTTGTCCATGTTATAAATACCTGGCCGTTACTGTAATATGCAGTTAGCTGGGTCACGTTTTGTGGCTCTGCAGAACTAAAGGAAAAAATAAAGGGAGAAAGCAAAAGGTAAAATAAAAAGCTCCTGGAGAAATTCATTTGGGATTAGGGATTCAACCTGTTTCGACCACATGGCATCTTGCTGGTTTAGTGGCTGTAAAAAAAATACTGCCAAACCTGTGCCATATCATTATAGATTACGAAGTATCTCAAAAACCACTGCGATTAATTTTAGCCATACGTCATCCCGAATAATTATAGCCTTAACCAAGTCAATTAAAGTGGATTCGTCGCAAGACATTCCGTCTTTGTCTATTGCGCTTGTTACTTGTCATTTCATTCCTACATTTACAAGTAAATCCTACCCGCAATGAAGAATCACTTTCTTCTTACAATCTCTCTTGTTTCAATTTTTTGTGCTCCAATTAATACTGTCGCTCAAAAAAGTAAAAGCAAAACATCAACATCAATCGAGCAATATCCTGGTGGATATGACCCTTTGTTGTTGCAGGGAATGCGCTGGCGATCCATTGGTCCATGGCGTGGTGGGCGATCTCTGGCCGTATGTGGTGTAGCCGATAATCCACAACTCTATTATTTTGGGGCTGTAGGCGGAGGGGTATGGAAGACTACGGATGGTGGTCAGTCATGGATTCCAATTTCTGATACCACCTTTAAATCAAGTTCGGTGGGTGCTATTGCGGTTGCGCCTTCAGATCCGAATATTATTTATGTGGGTATGGGCGAAGCGGAAATGCGCGGTAACGTTTCTTTTGGTGATGGCATTTATAAATCAATGGATGCGGGAAAAACATGGAAGCATACCGGATTGGAAAAATCGGGTGTAATACAAAATATCATTGTTCACCCGCAGCATCCTGAAATGTTATATGCTTCCTGCCTGGGCAAAGTATTTGGAGCAAATAAAGAGCGTGGAGTGTACCGTTCAAAAGATGGTGGTGCTTCGTGGGAGCAAATTCTTGCCAAAGATGACAGCACTGGTTGTTATGATGTGAAGTTTGATCCCTCCAATCCTTTGATCATCTATGCAACATTATGGCAGGCACACCGCACTCCTTATTCTTTAAGCAGCGGTGGAAAGGGTAGTGGCTTGTACAAATCATATGACGGTGGTGACCACTGGAAGCTTATTTCTCAAAACCCTGGATTGCCGGTAGGCCTCCTTGGAAAAATTACTGTGGCAATTTCTGCAACGAATCCAAACCGGGTGTATGCAATGGTTGAAAACGAACATGGAGGATTGTTCAGAAGCGAAGATGCGGGAGAGCACTGGTCATTAATCAACAGTGATAAAAACCTTCGTCAACGCCCCTGGTATTTTTCCCAGATCTATGTTGATCCATTGAATTCAGAGGGCGTGATCGTGCTGAATGTTGGCGCCTGGATTTCAAAAGATGGCGGGAAAACTTTTTCAACCCTCAATAACAATCATGGTGATAATCATGAATTGTGGTGGAATCCAAAAAACAGCAATAACTGGATACAGGCCGACGATGGTGGTGGCGAAGTAACATTTGATGGTGGAAAAACATTTTCGGAATTGGATTTTCCTACAGCACAGTTCTATCACGTCAATCTTGACAATGATTTTCCTTACGGAATATATGGGGCGCAGCAGGATAATTCTTCGATAAAAATTAAAAACAGGACAGACAATTTCAACATTGGTGAGAATGACTGGTATCCGGTAGCAGGTGGAGAAGCCGGTTACATTGTGCCCGACCCTCTTGATCCCGATATTACCTACGGAGGTGAGTATGATGGACAATTGAGCAAGTATAATAAGAAGAATAATCAATACCAGGTCATTTCCGTTTACCCTGAAGCCTGGATTGGAAGCGGTGCAGTAAGCAAACAATACCGCTTTAACTGGACCTTTCCTATTACCGTATCACCTCATAATTTAAAAGAGATATTTGTGACATCGCAGTACGTACATCGCAGTTTTGATGGTGGACATAGCTGGGAAACCATTTCTCCTGACCTCACACGACATGAACCTAAAACCATTGAAATGAGTGGCGGGCCTATTACAAAGGACAATACCGGGGCCGAAGTATATGCCGATATTTTTGCTTTTGCTGAATCTTATGTCAAGCAAGGTGTGTTGTGGGCAGGAAGCGATGATGGATTGATTCATGTATCAACGGATGATGGAAAGAACTGGAATAATGTAACTATTCCCGCAAATCAACTTGGTGATTGGGCCCTTATATCCATTATTGAACCATCTCACTATGATGCGGGAACTGCTTTTGTGGCTGCTACCAGGTACAAAAGTGATGATACAAAACCTTATTTATTTATAACAACTGACCATGGTAAAACCTGGAAATTAATAGTGAATGGGATTTGTGCGGGCGCTTATACGCGCTGTATTCGGGAAGACCCAAATAAGCAGGGCTTGCTGTACGCAGGTACAGAAACAGGCATCTATGTATCATTTGATAACGGAGATCACTGGCAATCACTGCAACTGAATCTTCCTAATTCTCCCGTTCATGACATGCAGATTCAAAAGCGCGATAAAGACCTGGTGATTGCAACCCATGGCCGGTCGTTTTGGATACTGGACGATATTACACCTTTGTACCAGTTGAATGAGCAGGTGAAAATTGCTACGACACATTTGTTCAAACCACGCGATACATATAAAGTTGGTGGCGGAAGTTTTTATTCGCCGGATATGCAGACAGGAGAAAATGCCCCAACCGGTGTTATAGTTCATTACCATCTGAAAAATAAGCCTTCCAAAGAGTTGAAGCTGGAGTTTTCTACTACAGATGGTGATACCATCATCACTTATTCGAGTATTAAAGATAAAGCAGGGGAGCCATTAAAAATCTCAAAAGAATTTTACCAGGATAAAAAATTAAAACGTAGCGGCGTATTGCCAGTTGATTCCGGAATGAATTCATTTACGTGGGATATGCGCTATCCCGATGCAAAACAGGTTGAAGGAACAAATATTATGTGGGCAGGTAGTGTGATTGGTCCCCAGGCAATACCCGGAAGCTATCAGGTAAAAATGTTTATTGGTGACTCATTAATTGGCAGTCAAGCCTTTGCAATTATTAAAGATCCAAGATTGCCAACTTCAGATGCTGACTATGCTGCACAATTAGCGTTGCTGTTGAAGATCAATAAGAAGCTTACCGAAACACATGAATCCATCAATAAGATCAATGGTGCAATTAAAAATATGAATGGATATATAGATAATGTGTCTGATACTGCACTTGCATCAAAATTCAAAAAATTTGCAACTCCTGTAATTGATTCTCTTACCTCTGTGAAAGGGCAATTGTATCAATACAAAGCATCCGCTCCGCAGGATATTCTGGCCAACCCTGTAATGCTAAATGATAAGCTTGCAGGCGTAGGGTCTGCAGTTGGTGCGGCAGATACTAAACCTACCAAAGGATCTGTAGAAGCGTTTCAGGATATTTCGAAACGAATTGATGAGCAGCTGCTGAAGCTAAAAATTCTCTTCGACCAAAAAATACCGGAATTCAACAAGATGGTGGAGGATTCAAAAATTCCCGCTGTAAATATTGATCAATAGCATCAGTTGTATTTCATTCGGCCAGGTTCCCTGAATAGGAAATCGACTCACGGCTCATGCTGTTGACGCGAAGGGAAGTGCTTCCATTTTCAAAAATCGATAGGAAGAAATCAGGATTTTCCTGCTGATCTTTTGTTTTGATACGAATTTCCCAACCGCCTTTCTTTCTTGTTTCTATTGTATAATCAAACAACGTGGAAGTGAAATTATAACCGCCGCCGGAGACTCCGGCTGGTGAATGGGCTTCTCCAAAATAAGGTAAATTGCTGGTCAATGAATCTTTCGCAAGATGGAGTGAATAACCCGGAGACAATTGCCTCATGCGTCCGCCAGATGGCATTACGGATTGTACCTCGAAGTGGAATTGTCGGTTAGCAACCATTTTTGTAACAGCTTCTATTCTTGCAGCCTCCTGTTCTTTTTTGGAGTTCTGGCCTTGTGCAGTAGTGGTTGTAAATACTGCAATCACAATTATTGCCAGCAACTTTCTAAAATGATGTGAAGAGTCTATCATGATGTTATGGTCAATTATTGAATAAGGGTTATCGATTGCTTTTACAGCGTAAAATTAGTTGTGTCCACCGCTTTTATAGAAGGCACATACTTCCTTCATAACACATTCCTCGTGTTTCGGATTGGTAGGTCTGCAGATTTCTCTGCCAAGAAAAGAAATATCCATTCCCACATCGCCCCAGTCCTTCTGCGGAATTACTTCCATGATTTGCTTTTCAATTTTTTTCGGATCCGTACCGGTTGCAATTCCAAGCCTTGGTGCAACACGAAGCACGTGCAAATCCACAATTACACCTTCTGCTTTTACACCCGCCTCTCGCATGATCACATTGGCTGATTTCCTTCCAATACCAGGAAGGGCAGTCAATTCATCCATCGTCAACGGAATGTTTTTATCTGCCTCGATTTTCTGAGAGAGCTCCATTAGCCATTTGATCTTATTTGCAAAATTACGGACGCTGCCAATGAGTTGTTGAAGATCTTCAGAAGATGCATTTGCCAGCGCCTTCATATTCGGATACGATTTGAAAAAATCAGGGGCGAGCTGATTAATATGCTTATCAGAATCCTGCGCCGATAGAATAACCATTACCAATAACTCATACACATTGCGGTATTCAAGGGGATGCTTTTTGCCTTTGTATTTTTTTATCAGTGGTTTTACGGCTTCCGCCCAGTTTACTTTTGCAGCCATTTTTTACAGTGGTTATTTTCATGATAAAACTACAAGAAAAGCTGTAAAACCAAATTACGATATTGAATTTGTAAGTGAAGAAAAAATATCGAGTTAGCTTAAAGTGCATATAGCATAACCTGTTTAGCTTGAAAATCACCGTTACCGGTGCTTCCGGCCACCTTCGAAATGTTTTAATTGATGATCTCCTCAAAGATGGTCATGAAGTAAAAATATTGGCTCACCAGCCTTAAAATGCTTCTGATACTCTTCCAATTGAACAAGTGAAGGGTGGAGCGAATGAAAACGCTGAAGTTGAAAGAATGCTAACAGTGTTGACGGTGTAATTCATCCAGCAGCAATTATTTCCATTTCCGTTGATCAGCATGGCGAATTGAGGAGACTTCGCGCGCGCTCCTTTGCGGAAAAGGGGTTGAATGTTTCAATCGTCAATACAACAATTATTGTTGGTCATTCGGATCATCGCCCATCACTGATGGGACAGGCTATTATCTATTTGTGGAATAGAAAAATACCTGCATTAATTCCCGGAGGATTTGACTTTGTGGATGTTCGTGATGTTTCAAAAGGAATTATTGGTGCTTTATACAGGGTAAGAAGGGGTGAATGTTATTTGCTGGCAGGTAAATGGTATTCCATAACTGACATCGCAAAAGTGCTGAGTAGAATTTCGGGATGAAAAATAAATCTGCCCTAATTCCACAATGGGTGGTAAGGCTTGGAGTTCCAATAATAAAAGCAGTTGCAATGATTTCCGGAGCTCCTCCGGTATTCAAGCATGAATCCATTGATGCTTTAATGACGGGCAATCGAAATATTGATGCATCAAACGCAAAAAATGAGACTGGCTTTGTGCCAAGACCATTTCAGTAAACATTAGAGGATACCTTCGAATGCATGATGAATCATAAATACATTAAAAAATAGGTTTCTTGCATCATGAAGTTACCGCAGGTTTCCTATGAATTATTCTGTGTGATGAATCTCATATGGATTGGAATCGGGCTCATCACTTTTATTATACTGCTGAAAATTAATGCTCCGTATGGACGACATACAAGGTCTTCGTGGGGACCTATGATCAGCAATCGCCTTGCATGGTTTATGATGGAAGTGCCAGTGCTGCTGATCGTAAGCTGGTTCGTTTTTTTTCAGAATGAAAGATTATCCATCCCGATTGCTGTAATTGCGATGCTGTTTTGCGCTCATTATTTGCACAGGAGCATCATTTTTCCGATGCGCCTGCACACGCTCGGAAAGCAGATGCCTGTACTTATTATGGGCTCCGGTATTCTCTTTAACCTGGCGAATGGCTTTTTTATAGGGTATTATTTCCGGAATTTCGCACACTATAATCAAGAATGGCTGATCAATCC
>JBDSEW010000471.1:0-5701 GCA_039919825.1 Chitinophagales bacterium
TACATCTTCATTTACTTTCATTACACAGTGATCAAAACTGAAATTGAAGTCGGCATTCTGACTTGGATCGAGGTCAAGCTCATTCTCCAGGGAACCATAGACAATACAATTCCGGAAATCAGCATTGAGATTGGCCAATAATACCTGGTCAATTCCCTGTGCATCTTTATAAGCAAAATAATTGCTTAAACGGGCAACAGGGCTTTGGTGATTGATCAGTATGGAGGAGTTATTGGCAAAAGTGCAGTTTTCAAATTGGTAATTACCACCATATTCCAGTTGAACATTCCATTCTCCGCATCCCTGTATCAAACAATTCTCTGCATAAATATCAGAGGTGATTGCAAGCAGACCGGAAGAAAGTGTGAACCGGATCTGCGAATTTCGCATCGTGAGTTTAGGTGCGGTCGTTTCTTTGAGTGAATCTACACTGATGCCGACAATAGCTTCTTTTATGACTGCATAATTTATCTCATTGTCATGACTGCTGCGAAGGAGATGAATGCCTTCCCAGTTTCCGGGATCATCCACGTAGTATGATTCAAGTCGGTCGCCGCGGAATATGACCGAATCATTTATCTGTCCTAACACCTTCAATGTTCCCTGCACATAAAACCTGGAATCAGCATGCATATATATTCTGCAGCCTGGTTGTATGGTTAGCACTTTATCTGAATCAACAAGTATGGAATGAATGATTACATAGGGTATTTCCGGAGTCCAGGTTTGTGTTCCGATCACTTCACCATAAATGAAATGGGCATTTTGTCCCCAGGCCTGCAAGGTAACTGACTGTAGGTTTCCATTGGTTTCAAACAACACCGAATCATACATCACGAACGGATTGTTTTCATTGGTGGGATCAACGGTAACTGCTACAAAAATGTAAATGCTATCGTTGGCAGGAATTTCGACATTATTAGCTTCGTTAACCTGCTGACCGTCAATGTTCAACCGAAAAATGGAAACCTCACCACCTCCTACGTGAATATTGCTGATGCTGATCTTCTGATTGTTCGGGTTGTGAACTGTGAAATAGAGTGTAGTGGAACCGAGCGTAGTGAAAACAGTATCAAACGTAAGCGTATCGGTGGAAAAGGAAAGCTTGTCTGCTCCGTCAGTTGTGAAAGTATCTTTTCTGCAGGAAGAAAAAATAATTGCTGCGATAAACAGAATAACAACCGCTGAAAAATTGCTGCGCATGGAGGTCATGAACGGCAAAGATCATTTTTTATTACGACTTGTTATGACAAGTCAAGAAACACAAATCACGAAGGGCGGAGGATTGTTATTTCACGGCGCAGGCAATAGTGGCAATGCTCACTTTGGTGTCCGGCACAGCTAAAATTATTTGAGCACATGCTTCGAGTGTCGATCCTGTTGTGATAACATCGTCTGTAAGCAGCACATGTTTTCCGGCGAGAGCGTCAGGATTGGTCACTTTAAACACCGTTCCCACATTCTGCCAGCGTTCAAATTTTGTTTTATGCGTCTGTGTTTCAGTTGCTGAAATGCGTTGCAGCGCATGCTTGCTCCAGGGTTTTTCCATTGCAGCCGAAAGTCCTTCACTAAACAAGTCGGCCTGGTTATAGGAACGCAATAGTTCTTTTGATTTATGCAACGGAACCGGCACGATCAGGTCTACTGTGCGATAGTCAACTGACTGAAGAAGGTCGTGGCCATAAATTTTACCAATGGCAATGCCCACCTCCGTTTTGCCTTTGTATTTCAATTGATGAATCAGGTGCTGCACGCGGCTTCCTTTCTGAAAGAAATAGCAGGCAGCAGCACGTTCAATGTCCACCCGTCCCCAGAAATGTTTTTCAATCGTATTATTCCTTTCCAGGTGATAGTAGGTTTTAGGCAGGTAATGCCGGCAGAAAGTACAGATCACCTCTTCGCCTTTATGGAGCGAATGCCCGCACGAACCACACAATTGCGGATAGAAAAGAGAAATAAAGTCGGATACATATTCCTGAACAATATTCATAAGGCTATAATAAATACACCGAAAGGTAGCAAAAACTACTCACCTTTGTGAGCGATCAATAAATGAATTTGTTACCCGCAATTTTTTTTTATTTCTTCACGGCTCGAAATGGAAAAAAGTTGGGAAGGACAAACCTTATTTTTAATAATTTTAAATTGAATCATGGAAGAAAAAGGAAAAACTGAAGCTCTGGTAGAGGGCGGAACGTTTGTAATTCCCCCGGAAGGTTCGTTGGGTTTATTGGCCCTGGGTGCGGCAGCCGTGAAACCCTGGCGCCAAAAAAGGATCGAAACAGGCTATGAGGCGCAACTGATTGAACGTACCAAAAAACAGGTGGAAGAAGGTTTACGAAAGAAGGAAGAACGCCAGAAAAAAATGGAAGAAGCGAAGCTAAAAAAAGAACAGGAGCAGCATGAGCAAAAGAAAAGCTAAAAAGATATTATTGATCGGTTGGGATGCCGCCGATTGGAAAGTGATCAACCCTTTGATGGACAATGGGCTGATGCCTTCACTGAATAAATTGGTGAACGAAGGAGTTATTGCCAACCTGGCCACGCTCGATCCTCCATTGTCACCTATTTTATGGACCTCTATTGCGACCGGAAAATTGGCAGACAAGCACGGCATACTTGGGTTTGTAGAACCCGATGCCAGCAAAATGCAGGTTCGCCCTGTGCTCTCTACTTCCAGAAAGGTAAAGGCCATCTGGAACATATTAACCCAAAAGGGATTTAAAACGCATGTGGTTGGTTGGTGGCCAAGCCATCCTGCCGAACCGATTAACGGAGTGATGGTTTCTAACTTTTACCAGCGGGCGGTAGGGGCCTATCACGATCCCTGGCCAATGTCTGATGGTACTGTTTATCCGAAAGAGCTGAATAGTATTTTTGAAGAATTACGGGTGCATCCAAGCGAACTCACCCTCTCTCACCTTGCTCCGCTTTTTCCTAACTTCAAAAAGATCAATCAGGATGTTGATCCAAGGCTTGCACAGGGAGCAAAAATTTTAGCGAATGCAGCGTGTATCCACAATGCAAGTACGTGGATCATGGAAAATAAGGACTGGGATTTCCTGGCAGTATACCATGATGCTATCGATCATTACAGCCATGCATTCATGAAGTTTCATCCACCGCAGCGAAGAGGAATTCCTGATGCGGCCTATGAATTATACAAAGATGCGGTAGCTGGTATTTACCGGTTTCATGATATGATGCTGGAAAGGTTGTTACAGCTTGCTGGCCCGGATACGACGGTTATTCTGATGAGCGACCATGGATTCCATCCGGATCATTTGCGTCCCAATAAATTGCCAAAGGAACCGGCGGGCCCTGCATATGAGCATTCTCCATATGGCATTCTTTGCATGAGCGGAAATAATATTCACAAAGACCAGCGTATTTACGGAGCTACCTTGCTGGATATAACTCCAACTATACTCACCTTGTTTGGCCTTCCTGTAGGTCAGGATATGGATGGTAAAGTGTTGGTACAGGCATTTGAAGAACCACAATCGCCTGAGTATATTGAGAGTTGGGAACAAGTGGAAGGTGAAGCAGGTATGCATCCCTCAGAGCAGCGTGAAGACCCCTGGGCTGCGAAGGAAGCAATGAAGCAACTTGTAGAACTCGGATATGTAGAAGCACCCGGAGAAAATCAACAAAAGAACATTGAAAAAATAACCCGTGAATCAAAGTGGTACCTGGCTAGGGTATTCATGTATAAAAAGCAGTACGACAAAGCGGTAGAATTGCTGGAAGAAATTTATGGCGAGGAACCGGAAATCAGGTATGGGTTATCCCTCATCCGGTGTTACCAGCAACTGCGGAATGTAGCAGCATTCAGAGCTATACTGGATAAGGTACGGCAGTCCGATTCTGATGCAAATAAGATGGTGCAACTGGATATGCTTGAAGGAGCATTGCTGCTGTTGGAATACAAACCAAGAAAGGCACTTGAGATGTTGCTGAAAGCCGAAGAACGTGCTGGCCATATGTCGCAATTGCATGTTCAGATTGGCAAAATTTATCTGAGGAGCCAGCATTTAGAGGATGCTGAGCGTGCATTTATCAAAGCGCTCGCCATCGACGCGCAAAACGCCACTGCGCACCAGGGACTAGGGGGAGTATACCTTCGGCAAGGTAAGTTTGAGGAAGCTGCTGAATCGGCTCTGAACGCGATTGGTCTGTTGTATTATTATCCGATTGCGCACTACAACCTGGCAGAGGCACTCATGAATCTGGGGGAGTATGAAAGAGCAGCGGAAGCTTTTGAAGTATGTTGCGCAGTAAGTCCCGGAAACCGCAAGGCGCATCTTTGGCTCATCAGGTTGTATGAAGATCATCTTAAGAAACCGGAAAAGGCAGCAGAACACCTGCGTTTCATTCAGGAAAGAATAAAGGGAGTGATCACTATTGTTTCAGGATTGCCTCGCTCCGGCACCAGTATGATGATGCAGATGCTGAAGGCAGGGGGTGCTGATATAGTTACAGATGATATTCGCCAGCCTGACAGCAATAACCCTAAAGGTTATTGGGAATATGAAAAGGTAAAAAAAATGATGTCGGATACTTCCTGGATGGAAGAAGCAAACAATAAGACCCTGAAAATTATTGCGCCTTTACTTACTTATCTTCCCGTAAAATATGATTACAAAATTATATTTATGCAGCGCGAACTTGTTGAAGTGCTGAAGTCGCAGCAGATTATGCTGGGAAGAAAATCTGAAGTACAGAAGAACGCATTTCCCATTGTTTTGAGTGAAGCATTTAAAAAACAAACAGAGCAATCGCTTGCCTGGATCAAAAGATCACCGAATGTAAGTGTCCTGTTCGTCGAATATTCGGATGCAATAGAACGGCCTGAAGAAGTTGCCGAGAATGTAGCGGAATTCCTCGGTGAAGACCTGGATATAGCGAAGATGGTGGAAGCAGTAGATAGATCCCTTTACAGGAATAAATTTGTCGAAAAGGTTTAACATCAATTTTACATGAAGAGAAAAATAATTTACATTTGAAGCAAATTCATCGTCTATGAAAAAGGGAAACCCTACACTCTTAAGAAAGTTAACCTCTTATTCTGCAATGGCAGGATCTATTATTGCGGTGGCAGGAACAGCCAATGCGCAGGCAATTTACACAGATATCGATCCTGATGTAACGGTTAATGAAACCGGGTTTGGATACTTCATTGATTTTGATAATGATGGTAATAAGGAGTTTGCCATTGGTTTTTTTCAAACCAATACTGCAGGAGGTTATCTCTACAATAAAGTTTTTGCAAGACCATACAATGGTTCCATAGCAGGTAGCGCAGCAGGCAATTATGTTTATCCTTCGGCCATGATAGCAGGTGAAATGATTGATAACAACCTGGATTGGCACGCAGAATCTTCACAAACAATGGGTGCAGGATTCATTCTTACTGCAAGCAGTTCGCTTGTTCAGGTGTTTGGAAAATGGTATGGTGTTGAAGACAGATACCTTCCACTTCGTTTTAAGATAGCTACCGATACACACTATGGATGGGCTCGATTGGATGTTCCCGGTCTGATAAAATCTTTCACCATTAAGGACATGGCTTACAATCCCATTGCAAACGAAGGCCTGTTTGCTGGTCAGGGGGATCCTACCGATGTTCAGATAACACCTATGCCCGAATCAGTTAAGATTTTTGCATATGATGGTATAGTGAATACAGTGCTCTTCAATC
>JBDSEW010000076.1:0-6757 GCA_039919825.1 Chitinophagales bacterium
AGATACGAAATACAGACCCATCTGCAAAAGCGACAGTAGCCTGCGTGGAAGAAAGCGGGTGTACGGCATCAATTTATCAGTCGCCCAAAGGAGATAACTGGGACGGGTTTGTAGCGAAATATGACACAGCCGGAAATTTGCTCCGATGGATCAAACTTGGGGGAAATAAATTTAACCAGGGTGCCCCTGATAATATACTGGCAATTGCTGTAGATCCTTATACGAGTGAACTTTTTGTAACAGGCAGGGCCAAAAGCAATAACATGGGCACCAATGCACTTACCAAATATGACAGCACTTTTAACTCTACAGCGAGCACCGGAGATTGCTTTATTGCCAAGTTTGACAACTGTCTTTCTCAACTTGAATTCTTCAGCTATTATGGGGGGTTTTTAGATGATCGGGGACATGATATTGTACTGGATACAAGTAAAGGTGTTTGCATTCCGATTATTTCAGGCACCACAGAAAGTTTCGACATTCAAATTGATCCGCCCAATTTGCCAAGTGATTATAATGGCAATGGAATGCATTGCTCCGGTACAGGAGTTTGTATTGATGCGTTTTTGATGAGATGGGATACTGTTCTAACCAAGGGCCCTGATTGGTTTTTATATTTTGGAGGAAATAATACCGAACGAGGACGGAGACTTGCACTGGACAATGAAGGTAATATTTTCTGGACAGGATGGACGCAAAGCTCCAACATGTACAAAACCGGAAATGCTTATGACAAAACCTATGGCGGCGGCGGTGATAATGATGCTTTTGTTGCTAAAGTGACATTAGATGGAGACATCCCCTGGTGCACTTTTTATGGTGGCAATTCCATTGATGTCTCGAATTCCATTCTCTGGTATAGGGATCCTGTTACCTTACAAAAATTTGCAATAATTACTGGTCTTACCACGAGTACTAATCTTGGGTGTACTTCGTGTTCACAGCCTCCCTTTTTAAGTGATTTAAATGGACCGGGAAATGATGGACCGAATATGGATGTATTTATTGCCAAATTAACGGATCTGCCTATTGGTCAAAAACAGAAACTTGATTTCTATACTTTGTATGGTGGCACCAGGATGGAAGACTTTGACAATACAGAAAGCCACGGACCTTATCTCGATTTTGGTCCAAGCCATGAATTGTATTTGTCGTTGTCAACCAAAAGCCCTGATATAGGTGCTGTCACAAAACTCACAAACGTGATAGGCGCTTATTCCGGAAGTGATAAAACCACGACGGATGGATTTGTTGGGTTGATAGGGTTTACGAATGTGATAACCTGCATGCCACTGAAGACAGATGGTGAAGAAAATGCACTGGAAGCTTCTATCTCTTCTCATCCGCAACCTTTTTCAGATGAAGTTACTTTATCAATCAGGTCAGTATCTGAAAGTGTTGGACGCATTCAGGTGATAGATTTTTATGGTAAGCTGCTGATCTCGCAGGATGTTCAATTGCACTCAGGAGAGAATACTGTTCACCTCGATTTTAAAGGCTTCCCGGCAGGAATATATGTGGCAAAAGCGAGCTTTAACAATCAGCAACTCGCTGCAAAAATGGTGAAGCAATAAGTGGTTAGCTTTTATTTCCTTCGAACTTATGATCATCCCAAAAAAGACGGATGGTACTGCCTGTATGGTGTAATTATCATGCTTGTAGTTCTTTATAAATATCCATTGTAAATAGCCTGAGAAATCTGATTCCATTTCATATAGTTTTTTGTTTTTGTTGAATCAATCATGCTTACTATTGCTACAGCGAGGAATAACATGCCGGGCATTTTATAACGCACCAAAGCACCAAGATTAGGAACTATACTACCGGCGAAAAGGAAGATTGAAATAGATACGAAAATACATAATATCAATCCTGGACGGAGGCCTTTATTGGCAGGGAAAATGAAGCAGGCAATAAATAGAAGAAAGAGCAGCAGATTATCTATTGCAAAAGGAAGGTGATATAATGAATTGATTTTTAAAATGAATGGATGTATCAGACAATTTGATAAAGCAGTAGGTATCGCGAAGGAAAAGGATGTAAATGTGCCGTCAAGAAAATATACAGGTAATGTAACTGCTGATTTACTGATAAGAAATTCCTGTTGTTGCTCCGTCATTCTCGACAGTAAGTTCAAAACTGGGAAAAAATTATCCAACTTAAAAATCAGGAAATAGAATCCCAAAAAGGTAATTGCAAAAATTACAATGCCATTCTTTGGAAATCTTATTGTAAAAGCATAAGCTAACAGACACGGAATCAAGAGAAGCAATAGATAATTACGAACCATTAACAAGAGCCAGCAGCCAAAAAATAAAGCAACGACATATTTCCATTTTATCTCCTGTAGTATTTTCTGGAAATGAAATAAAATCAAACCTATTGCGGCTATTGATAGACCATCTTTATGAAGCCCTGCTGCCCAGAAAGCTACAGAAGGAAAAAAAAATAGAAAGAAAATAAGGATTGTTTTCTGGGGAGTAACATTATCGAAAAACCATTTAAACAAATAGAGTGTACCGATTAAGGTTAAGAAATTGTATATCACAACGTTTACAAAATAATGGTTAAAACTTATGAGATTCATGAGTGCATTCAAGCGTACCATGAAATAAGAGTTTACAACATTCCAGTATATCATTTGTGACTCGTAAGCAGCCAGATCAGCAGGTGGAGGTTTTACGGTATACCCTAATGTGAGCCGAAGAAAATCTTCCGGATGACCTGGTAATGCACTCATTAATATTTTACTTTCATTGAAATAGGAGATAGTGTCGCCTCCTTTGTAAAGATACTGATGCATTATTCCATAAATAACACCAGTCACTATTTTTAAGATAAACAGCGAAATAATTATATTGACAGGTAAATAAAAGTTATGAAAAAATGGATACTTCCAAATTAGAAACGAGAATACAGTTGCGTAAAGAACAACAAAAATGATTTCATCAAAAGGCATTTTTTATTTTTTTATCCTCATTGAAAAAACCTGCCATTATTAAAGCTATGCTGATTGTCAATTTACTTAAACAGTACCACATCCAATTGCTCCGTACAAAACTGGTATTCACGTGACACATTTGAGCAAATGATGATGAGCCGGTCGCCGGAATATTTTTTCATCAGGTCAAGATACCATTCTACACCGCTTTCATCAAGATTGGTGGTGGGCTCATCCAGTAAAACAACCGGAACATCCGCCAGCACAGCAAGGGCAACTTTCAAACGCTGCTTCATGCCTGAAGAAAAATTGCGGATTTGTTTTAACGGATCGGGCTTCAGCCTGGTAATATCCATTGCCTCGGCAATGGTGATGCCGTTATGTAAAGGTTTGAACTGCTGCTGAAATAAAAACAGTTCTTCCATCGTAAATTCCTCCACCAGTTCAAGGTATGGTGCTGCTATGCTCAGCAGTCTGAAAATATCTTCCGCTTCAATGTTGGTGGAATTATGCTCGTAGTTGATGGAACCCGATGACGGTGTGAGCATACCGGAAATCATTTGCAGCAATGTAGATTTTCCACTTCCATTGGGGCCTAATATTGCATAAGAGTTACCGGATTGAAAAGTGTAGTGAATATTTTTCAGGATCCACTCATAATTGAACCGCTTGCCTGCACTGCTAATCGTGATTTTCATCCCGACCGTTGGTATATCCTTTCATGATGCCTCTTTCAGAACCGCGGATAAAATCAACAATGATATCTTTTTCAGGAGATGCACCAAACTCCTCATCTACCAGTGAGAGTGCTTTGGTGATGTTGTGATTCTTTACGAAAATAATTCGGTAGATATCTTCAATACGGTTAATGCTGTCTTCCTTATAACCCCTGCGCCGCAGGCCAATCGAATTAATGCCTACATAGGAGAGGGGTTCTTTAGCAGCCTTTACAAATGGCGGTACATCTTTTCTGACCAATGATCCTCCGGAAACGAATGCATGCTGTCCAATTTTTACAAACTGGTGTACAGCAGATACGCCACCAAGCACAGCATAGTCTTCGATGATGATATGACCGGCGAGTGCAGCATTATTGGCAATAACGCAATTATTGCCAATCACGCAATCGTGCGCAACGTGTGCATAGGCCATCAGGAGGCAGTTGCTTCCGACGATGGTTTTATTACTGGCGGTAGTTCCCTTATTTACAGTTACACATTCCCGGATAATGGTATTGTCGCCGATGATGGCCAATGTAGACTCACCCATGTATTTAAGATCCTGCGGCTCGCCGGAAATCACTGCTCCGGGATAAATTTTGCAGTTGTTGCCGATACGGGCTCCATTCATGATGGTAACATTGGGCCCTAACCAACAGCCATCGCCAATTACAACGTCTTCAAATACTGTCACGAAAGGACTGATATCTACATTCTTGCCGATGATGGCCTTTGGATGAATGCTGGTGAGATTAAGTGACATTGTGCCTTTTAATAATGCTGTCGGGTTAAAAAAGTTACTGATTATTCCATCTTTATTTTCAGGAAGCCTGTGGTTCTTTGCGAACAATTTTGGCTACCAGGTCTGCTTCTGTCATCACTTTATTGCCGACATATACGGTGCCCCTCATCTCGCAGAGACCGCGCCGGATAGGACTGAGGAGTTCGAGTTTCAGAATCATAGTATCGCCGGGAACCACTTTATTCTTAAAGCGAGCGTTGTCTATTTTCAAAAAATAAGTATCCCAGTTTTCAGGATCATCCACTGTGTTCAGCACGAGTATGCCACCCGTTTGTGCCATTGCTTCTATCTGTAACACACCTGGCATGACGGGATTTCCAGGGAAATGGCCCTGGAAAAAATTCTCATTGAAGGTTACATTTTTGATGCCCACAACATGCTGGTCGCTGATCTCAATGATCTTATCAATGAGCAGGAACGGATATTTATGTGGCAATGATCGTTCTATCTGCCGGATATCGTAAAGAGGAGGGAGATTGGGATCGTAAACAGGAATATCTTTCATGGCTTTTGATTCCTTAATAAAGTTTTTGATTTTTTTTGCGAATGCGATGTTGGTAGAGTGTCCCGGACGTGTAGCAAGTATTCTTGCTTTAATAGGTGTTCCAATTAAAGCCAAATCTCCTACTACATCCAGCAGTTTATGACGCGCCGGTTCATTGCGGTAGCGAAGTTCTACGTTGTTAAGATAGCCTTCTTCCACCTCAATATCTTCCCGATTGAAAAGTTCGGCTAATTTTTTTAACTGATTATCTTCAATTTTATGATCTACGATTACCAAGGCATTATCAAGCGATCCACCGCGGATCAGGTTGCTATCGACGAGTGATTCTATTTCATGCAGGAAACAAAAAGTACGCGCTTCTGCAATTTCTTTTTTGAATTGACTGATGTGATCCACCATGGCATGCTGCGGACCCAGCACCGGTGAGTTGTAATCAATCATTACGGTCAACTGGTATTCATCAGCAGGCATTGCAACCATTTCCACGTTCTTTTGTTCGTCGCGGAAGGTTATGTTTTTAGGAAGGCAGAAATATTCCTTCCTGAAATTGGTTTGCTCTTCTATTCCTGCATCAATGATGGCCTCCACAAACATCAGCGAACTACCGTCCATAATGGGTACTTCCTGTGAATCGAGTTCAATGAGTACATTGTCTATTTCAGTGCCCACCAGCGCGGCAAGCAAGTGCTCGACAGTACTCACTTTTACCCCGTGCTGCATTAAAGTTGTGCCACGTGCCACCTCTACTACAAGGTCTACATCTGCCTTCACGGTAGGTTCACCTTCCACATCAATGCGTTTAAAAATATAGCCGTGATTACCAGGTGCAGGTCGTACAGTCAGATTTACACTCTGTCCGGTATGTACGCCAACACCCGATAGAGTGAATGCTTTGCTTAATGTTTGTTGAAATACTCCCATGGTTGGTGTCAGGTATCAGCGTGTAATTTTTTCAGAGTAATATCTATTGGTTCATTGGAAGGTTTAGCGAACTGAAAATGCAAACTGCCAATTGGAAATCGTATCATCCCATTTTCCGCTCAAGTTCTCCCACTCTTTTTTCCAACTCTGGTAAGTTACGAAAAATGGACTGTGAACGAAGAGAGGAGGTATATTCAAAAGCAGGTGCTCCGTTCCATGCTTTATTTTTTTCTTTTATTGATTTTGAGACGCCACTTTGTGCATTGATGCGGCTCCCATCGGCAATTTCTATATGGCCAACAAATCCAACCTGTCCACCAATCATGCAATGTTTACCGATTTTTGTGCTCCCGGAAATGCCAGTTTGCGCTGCAACCACAGTATGCTCGCCGATTTCAACATTATGTGCCACCTGAACCAGGTTATCCACCTTTACCCCGCGGCGAATAATGGTTGAACCGATGGTGGCACGGTCAATACTTGAATTTGATCCAATTTCAACATCATCTTCAATCACCACATTACCCAATTGAGGTACTTTAAGAAAACTGCCATCCGGTTGCGGCACGAAACCAAATCCATCGGCGCCAATCACCACACCGGCATGAATGATACACGACTTACCGATGGTACAATTCCGGTAAACCCTTGCACCTGAATAGAGCACAGAATGATCATCTACAGTTACTCCTTCTCCCAGGTAAACATGCGGAAAGATCTTTACCTTGTCGCCGAGTTTTACATTTTTACCAATGTAGCTAAACGCCCCAAGGTAAACATCTGAACCGATGGAAGCCGATTCGTGGATAAATGAAGGTTCTTCCGTACCAATCAGATCATGATGTAGCGAATTGAACTTCTCCAACACC
>JBDSEW010000096.1:0-3227 GCA_039919825.1 Chitinophagales bacterium
CGGTTATTATCCTCCTTATTATGCTGCATTTACGGTGATGGCTGTTGGCATCTATGCCCATAATCATCATCACTACCATGGTCACGGTGGTTACGGGTATCATGGTAATACCACAGTAATTCACAACCACAACACGTATAATAATTACAACGGCTCCAGGAATAGCTCCAATACGGTGAATCATAATCAGTCGAGTGGCAATTATAACAGGAATAACGGAGCAGCTTCAACCCGTCCGTCAAACGGATCTTCAACTGGAAGTCGCCCGGGAGCATCCACCGGTACAGGATCTTCTGTCAGCAATCGACCGGGAACATCTACCGGTTCAGGAGCATCAACTGGAAGTCGTCCGGGAGCATCCTCCAGTACAGGAACATCAAAAGGATCTTCGGCTGCAACTCGTCCGTCAACATCAACAGGTTCTTCTTCTGGAGATCGTTCAGCAACATCCACCAGTACGGGCGCTACTCGTCCATCAGGCAGTTCCTCTACTCCGCAATCCAGGCCGAGTTCAAGCGGAGCATCCCGTTATAATTCTGGTGGAGGTGGAGGCGGTGGTTCCATGTCGGCACCCCGGCCGTCGGGTGGCGGTTCAATGGGAGGAGCGCGACCGTCGGGTGGTGGTGGTGGAAGAGGAGCCGGTGGTGGAAGAAGATAGTGAAACGACTTTCCGAAGCTTTACAAATCATTGAAAAGATTTGCTTGCCCAATGCTTAGACGACTTGTCAGGAGCTTGTTGAAGGAACTTCAGCATGAACATTCAGCTCGACCCTCAACACTTCGCCAATTTCAGTAAAGGCTTTGTCGAAGGGCATTTACTGCTCTTTTAGTTTTCCTGACAAATTATCTGAACAGCTACTCCGGCAGACTTCTGAAAATAAGATGCGCCTTAATATGCAATGGGCATATCAGAAGCACTCATATCTCTTACGGTTACATATTTACCATCTCTTTTTTCAAATAAAACCATGTAGTTTCCGGTATTTATAGGAACCTTAGCAGAGTCTACTAATGTGTAATAGCCAATTTCAACAACCTGGTTTCCATCATTGGATGGAAAAACTTCATTGGTTACAAAGGTAATCTGATTGCCAAGGGAAGAGGAGTCCATACCGGCTTTTAAAAATTGTACGATAGCCTCTTTGCCTACCAGAGCTGGTTTGTTTTGAGAAAAGGATATCGCATCATCTGCATAATATCCTATGTTTTTCAATATCCCTGAATTATAAGTAGCAGCAAATTCATTCTCCTTGTCCTGAATATCTTTTTTGATTTGTTCTTTATCAATTACTACTGGTGCTGGTTTTTGGGGAGTACAGGCCATAAATGAAATCACCATGATTACCGATAATCCTTTTAATAAATTTTTGTTTCTCATAAAAAAAGTTGGTTTTTAAAACTACCTCCTGATGAGTTTGGTCAGCAAGGTTTCAGGCGACAAAATAAATGTAATTACCGGATAATTTATGCCTTTTTGATAAAGTCATTGGTCTGACACAACTCCTGAACAACACAAAGAGTAACATCGGCGAAGGATGAAATCCGTTACGCTCTATTTGTATTTGGGTTTTGCAGAACATAAGGATTTGCCATTAGTTGTATCACTGGAAAAGCAAAACTGCTTCGCATAAATGAACTTACCCTAAATCACTTGCCTGTCAAGACAGCATATCCAATATTGCATCACATAGTTTTCCTTTAGTGCATTCATCGAACTGGCTGAACATTGTATGTGAATTTACCTCCAGGAAAACAAGTTCATTTTTGCTTTCCTTGAAATCGTCAGCGGCCCAATTCATTTTCATTGCATCCAGTAATAAAGTCAATGGCTTTATTATTTTTTGAGATTGCGTTTTGAGCAATTCAATTTTTACATCATTGTTTTGGCGATAATCAAGAGACGCAGAGGTGAGGCGAAATCCAAACCACTGGTCGCCTATCCGGTAAATACGGATATCAGCTCCGGAAATTTTTCGCTGAACGATGGTAGGCATGGCGCTGATTCCCTTTCTGAATGTATTGCCGGTAACAGCTTCTTCCAACGGAATGCAATAACCACCACCGGCAACCGGCTTGGCAATAAATTTTTCGTATTGTTTTGCATTGAGGCGGCTCAACTGGTTGGTAACAATTGTTTACGGGATAGTCAAAGCTTGCCTGCACACGCCTGAGTTAAGTTTGTGTCCTGTTGCAAACTTGAAGTAAACTACAACCAGAGGAAGGTCCGTTTGAGCGAAGTCGGGAACCGATTAATTGAAGGAGTTGCTTTAATTCTTCACCAGCTTCGATTCTGCAGTAACCGTTTCACTTCTTACTACAACCAGGTAAATTCCTTTGGTAAGATGCCCGACATTCAATTGCAATGATGAAGAAGGTCTTACCATAGTCTGAGATACTACTTGCCCAAGAGAATTAAAAATGGACAATTGAAGAGACGGATCATTCATCATGGAATGATCAAGTACAATGTTCACGACATCATTTGCCGGTTGAGGAAAAATGGAAAGGTGATTTTCATGAAATGCGACCGGCGCGATCCCTACGAAATCGCTTAACTCATATTGTCTGAAAAAATTCCAGATTTCTACCGAAGCATTAAAGTCACCATTGTATCCGGAGCCTGAGCCGGGCCAATCCAGATGATCAGCACCCACGATACGATAAAGTCTGCAGGATGCATTGTTGCTCCCTCCGGTGAAAGTGAATAACTGAACCGTGCTCCCGTCAGATGTATTGATGTTTGGAAGGGCGACGGAATCCGCAGGAAGCGTACATAAATTATTCACCGCCCAAAAGTGAATCAATGAATCTGTATTTACGGAAGCAAACTGACCTGTATTGCCATCGTAGGGAACTAGCCCGTCAGCTGTGCCGTGCGTTTCAATGATGGGTACCGGTCGGGATGGAACAATGGTATCAAACACGCCGGGCGCCATTCCTCCGGAAACTGATGCACAGGCGGTGATTCGGGTACTCAATTTCGCTGCTAAAATATGAGACATAAATCCTCCAGCACTAAAGCCGGTGGCGTAAACGCGATTCTCATCAATGTTATAGCGGCTGTGCAGTGTATCAATAAGCGCAGAAACAAAGGCCACGTCATCAGTATTGGGCAGCCATGACCATCCTACATTCCAATATTGATTTCCGAGGTTATCAGTAAGACCATTGGGATAAGCAACCAGAAATCCTGCCGTGTCAGCAACAGGCATCCACTGTGTCAGATT
>JBDSEW010000130.1:0-7331 GCA_039919825.1 Chitinophagales bacterium
TAAATTATAGGCTTCGATGCGGTTCCCTATAGCATGGTTCGTTCAAATTCCTTAGTGTAAAAATAAAAGAATATTTGAATGAACCATGCTAAAGGGAAAAACAAATACATTCTAAAAATAGACGATAGTTTGTTTAGCTTCGTTGCCTATAATTAATATTATGTTAAGTAGTAAAATCCAAATCTTCTTTGTATAATTTGTCAGATTCATTCTCCAGGTTGACTCCTTTCCATTCGCAGCTTCACGAAGTGGAATTCAATAAAAATCCCGGTCTACGAAGGCTGACCGGGATTGTAAAGAAATCATGAAACCACTACCCTTTCGCCGCGTCTATCTGTGTTTTTATATCATTGAGCTTCTCTGTCATATTTAGTCTTGCGTATAGTTCCTTTAAAGCAATCATGGTATCTAGGTCCTTTGCATCCTGCAGATGTGCATTTTCAAGATACGGTAATGATCTTTTAAAGGTAGCATCCCGTTGAACTTTCAAAACATCGTACTGCTTTTGCTGGCTCAAGTCCAGTTTGTTCATTGTATTATTCATCTCAACAGCCTGGTTGTAATACATTGCTCCCAGCCTGTATTGAGCATCAAAATTATTAGGATCAATTGCTATAGCCTGTTCATACGTCTTCCTCGCATTGACAGTATCTTTCTTTTGTTCATATATATTAGCTAATTGCACATACAATGGTATAAACTTGGGATCCTTTTGAATAGCATTTTGCAGTTTCTGTTCAGCTTCATCAAATCGCTTTGAAAACAGGTAAACATTTAACTCCTGGATCATTAATCCTTTGTCGTTGGGATACATGGCCGTTCCTTTTGAAATTATATTAATGGCTTTGGTAGTATCACCCATTCCCAAATACATTTCACCCATATTCGCATAGATATCCGGTTGCGAAATTCCTTTGTCGAGCAATGATTGGTACAAAACATCTGCTTCATCATACTTTTTCAGCTTGCTTGCAGCGTGGGCAGAATACAAGGTCGCCAAGGTATCAACAACTTTTAAATTAAAGGTCTTATTGATGTAGGCGTAAACATCTGCAGATTGTTTAAAAGAGTTATAAGCCTGCTGGTAATTCTTTTCATTATATGGGGTAACTCCTTCGTTAAAGGAGTTTAAGGCACCTTCCTGCAACTGCGCAAGAATTTTGTCCTTAAACTCATTTTTCCCGTCAGCGCTTAATTCCATCGATTTTTTAAGAGAGTTTATCGATTCGGTCAAAGCCCCGGGATATTTTTTACTGTAGATGGTATCGTCATAAATCGCCAGGTAGATAGTTCCCCTGTAAAACCATGTCTTAGGCCATGTGCTTGTTTTAGGATCTTGCGCCGCCTGGTCAATTGCAGCTTTGGCTTCATCAAACTGAACATATTTTAGGTAATTCCACGCGCTTACTACTTGTGACGATTGGGAAAAAGCTGTTACATTAAAAACAGCTGTCAGTAAGAGCATCAATAGCGCTTTTTTCATGAGTTGTTACGTGGTTTTTTAGGATTGTTTATTAATTAGGGCTAAACATGTCTCGCTGTTTTTCATTGGATTTGTTTTCCGTATCATCTTCAATATCAATATCTTTACCTGCCTCCATCTCAATCTTTGCTACACTTGCTATCTCGTCGTCGCTGCTTAATTTTATCAACCTTACTCCCTGCGTCGCCCTGCCAATTACCTTAATATCTGATACCGACATTCTGATGGTAACGCCAGTTTTATTGATGATCATAAGGTCATCCAGATTAGTGACGTTTTTAATTGCAACGAGTGTACCAGTTTTTGGAGTTACGTTTAACGTTTTAACTCCTTTTGCTCCCCTGTTTGTAATTCTGTATTCGTCAATATCTGTTCTTTTTCCATATCCCTTTTCTGAAACAACGAGGATGGTCTGCTCTTTATCGCTCTTATCAACGCAGATCATACCCACCACTTCGTCCTTCTCGGAGCAATCAATTCCAATTACGCCAGCAGCGTTTCTACCCATTGGCCGGACCTTTTCCTCATTAAAGCGAATAGCCTTACCAGTTTTCACCGCCACAAGCACTTCTTTTTTACCATCCGTCATTTTTACTTCCAGCAGTTCATCCCCTTCACGTATGGTAATGGCATTTATTCCTGAGGAACGGGGCCGGCTGAATTCCTCCAATGTTGTTTTCTTGATGATTCCTTTTTTTGTACAGAAAATCAGGTAATTCGATTTGAGGAATTCCTCATTGTCCATCTTCTTAACATTAATAACCGCCCTGATTTTGTCATCTGCCGGCAGATTAATAAGATTCTGAATCGCTCTTCCCTTTACCGTTTTATTTCCTTCAGGAACTTCATAAACTTTCATCCAGTAACATCTTCCCTTCTCTGTAAAGAATAAGATATAATTGTGATTGGATGCTATAAAAAGGTGCTCGATAAAATCCTCTTCCCGTGAACCACTTCCCATCGAACCTTTTCCGCCCCTGTATTGACGTTTATAACTTGATAAAGTAGTTCGCTTCATATAGCCTAGGTGGCTGATGGTGATCACCATTTCCTCATCGGCTATCAGATCTTCAATATTCATGTCTTCCGCTGAATAAACAATCTCGGAACGCCGCTCATCTCCGTACTTCTTCTTCATTTCCAGCATTTCATCTCGAATGATATCCATTCTGAGCTTTTCATCAGCCAACACATCTTTATAGTACTCAATGGTTTTCATCAGATCTTTATATTCATCCCTGATTTTATCACGTTCCAGACCGGTGAGCCGCTGCAATCTCATTTCAAGGATGGCTTTGGACTGAATTTCAGAGAGCTTAAACTGAGCAATTAAACCTGCTTGTGCTTCATCAGGTGTTTTTGATGCACGTATTAGTTTGATTACTTCATCAAGATGGTCGAGTGCTATCAACAAGCCCTCCAATATATGAGCGCGTTTTTCAGCTTCGGCGAGTTCGTATTTTGTGCGCCTTATAACTACTTCATGGCGGAAATCCACAAACACACTAATCATGTCTTTCAAATTCATTTGCTTTGGTCTTCCTCCAACCAGAGCAATATTATTTACGCTATAAGAATTTTGAAGCTGTGTAAAATTATAAAGCTGGTTCAAAACCACATTGGGAATAGCATCCCTTTTCAATTCGACCACCAGTCGTATACCGTCACGATCTGATTCATCGCGGCACTCAGAGATACCATCAATCTGTTTTTCCACTACCAGTTCGTGAATCTTAAGGTGCACCATTGCTTTATTTACCTGATACGGAAATTCAGTTACAATAATGCGTTCCTTCCCATTCTTCAGGGTTTCAAAAACAGTTTTTGCTCTAACAACTACTTTACCTCTGCCCGTCAGCAGTCCCTGTTTCACCCCATCATAACCGTAAATAGTTCCTCCGGTAGGAAAATCCGGAGCCTTTACAAATTTGATTAATTCTTCAACCGTAACGTCTTTATTATCGATATAGGCACTTATGCCATCAATAACTTCAGAAAGGTTATGTGGTAATATATTGGTTGCCATTCCCACCGCAATACCTGAAGAACCATTTACCAGCATATTGGGTATCCGGCTTGGCATTACGGTTGGCTCTTTTAGGGTATCATCGAAATTAAACTGAAAATCAACAGTGTCTTTGTCAATGTCAGTCATCATATCTTCTGCCATTTTTTCCAACCGCACCTCGGTATATCGCATTGCTGCTGGTGGATCATTATCAAGGGATCCAAAGTTACCCTGGCCGTCTACGAGTGGGTAACGCATAGACCACCATTGCGCCATCCGGACAATGGCATCATAAACAGAGGCATCTCCGTGAGGATGGTATTTGCCAAGAACCTCTCCTACTAAGCGGGCTGACTTCTTATAAGGTCTGTTGGAAGCAAGGCCTAAATCATTCATTGCATAAAGAATGCGTCGATGAACAGGTTTTAAACCATCCCGGGCATCGGGAATAGCTCTTGCTACAATTACCGACATCGAATAATCGATGTAGGCAGTTTTCATTTCTTCTTCAATATTTACCTGGATAATTTTCTCTCCGTTTGGCATGCTAACTTGTTAATTTTCAGGGGATATTTGGGTGATTCCGGGGTTCGGGATTCAGTAGTGAATTCAGGTCTTAAAGGTACGAATAATAAAAGAAGGATAGACCTGCAATTTAGGAGGAATAATGGCTATGTGGAAAACTATCATGCTTTGTGGATTTCGGCTACAGTATCACTGCTATATATCATTTACCTTATTGCTAATTGCCATGTTGGCAAACTGTTCACCAACTCTTTTTGAATAAACCTTACCAACATATCACATTCTACAAATCTTAATTCAAGGTATGTGTCTCGTATTGGTATAATGTACTAACAAAGAGATTAAGAGATGAATCCTATCTTTAACCCAAATGACACCTGAAAGGGAATATCGATTGCGAAGTGTATTGTTAAAGCGCCAGGTTGACTTAGCCGTTGTATTAGAAAACGTTTGGGATCCTCACAATGTCTCTGCAGTACTGCGATCTTGTGATGCTGTAGGAATCCAGGAAGTATATATTATTTCACCAAAAGACAAAAAGGAATCAAAGATTGGAAGAAAGGCTTCCGGAAGTGCGAGCAAGTGGCTGTCGATACATCATTACCGGGAAACCGAAGCGTGTTTTGAAGCCTTGCGTAGCCGTTATGCAAAAATTTATTCCACAAAGCTTCAGAAAGACGCAATGGCCCTTTATGACATAGACCTAACCCAATCACTTGCTTTGGTATTTGGAAATGAAAAAGAGGGTGTATCTGCATTGGCTTCTACGCTTTCCGATGGAAACTTTGTGATTCCGCAGGTTGGAATGATTCAAAGTTTGAACATTTCGGTAGCCTGTGCAGTAACGCTGTATGAATGCTACCGGCAAAGGAGCTTGAAAGGGCATTATCATGCACCGACAAAGAATGGCAGCGTTGACGATCTGTTGGTTAAATGGTTAGAAATGTAGCCTTCAAATTGCGAAGGCTCTTCATAAAATTTAATCACGGCGTATAAAAAATAATCTGCAGGGCCTTGTTTCACTCTCTTGAAACAGTCACCCTGCAGGCTTTTAAATATATGATATGATAACCAATCACCTGTGCCGGAACTTTGTATAGCCTGTTATATACGGTTAACAGTTTGTGATATAATGATGATCAGGTAACTAATTATCCGCATCAAAGATGATAACAAAATAACCCGTTGTCAATACTCAAAAAGGATGATTTTTACGCTAGAAAAAAATTGAGGCGGATTATTTCCGATAATGATTTTTGCGGGTCATATTCAATGCTTCTGTTCGGGAATTAACCTGTAGTTTATCATATATATTCCGGATGTGAGTACGTACCGTGTTAATGGATATGTAAATTCTATCTGATATTTCCTTGATCCTGGACCCGTCAGCAAGCAGGTCTAAAATTTCATTTTCCCGCGCAGAAAGCAATTCTGTTTTTTGAAGGTCTTCCAGCTTTGGCATGAAGGAAGCAACCACTTTGCGTGCAATTATTGGGGTCATTGGAGATCCGCCGCTACAGATATCATCGAGGAATGTAAAAATCTCATCGATTGCTGATCTTTTCAGCAAATATCCGGTAGCACCGGCTTTCAAAGCCTCGAATATTTTTTCATCATCTTCATTTACCGTGCACATCATTATCTGAATGGAAGGGTATTTCAATTTTATCCTGTGAGTACATTCAATGCCTGAAATACCAGGAAGATTAATGTCCATGATCACTACATGAGGTGAATCTTGCTCAAGGTTCTGAAGTGCTTCTTCAGCCTTTCCATAAGCGATACAGATAAATTGTTGGTTGGAGTTCAGCAAAGAAGAAAGGTTCCCCCGAAATTCCGCATGATCTTCAACCAAAACAATGGTTACAGGCATTGACACATTTTTAGAATACTGAAACAGTAAATATATGCTGGTTCGCTATCAATTGGTATCATCAAAAGAGTGATGCTACAGAAGGGGAACCACAATGCTGATCTTGCTCCCAACACCAAAATCCGACTGCATTTCAAATGTTCCGCCCACTTCCTCAATTCGTTTTTTCATGTTAAGGAGTCCATCACCATTGGATTCAATAGAATTGATATTGAATCCATTTCCATTATCCTCAATCATCAATTCAAAATTGTTGCCCTTCAAACGAATCTCAAAAGCCAGACCGGTTGCCCTGGAATGACGCACTATATTATTCAATGCTTCCTTCACCACCAGAAAAATATTCCTTCTGAAGATAGCGGAGACTCCTTTAGATGGAATATCGTCCGGCATGTGGATGCCTGACTCCAGCGAACTCAGTTGTGCTATGTTCAATGCATAATCTTGGATAAAATAAATCATTCCGCTTAAGGTGTCATTCCTTGGGTTTAATGCCCAAATGATCTCATCTACCTTTCCTACCAGCCCCGTAGCGAAGGCTTCGAGTTTATTTAGCCGGCTTCGTTCTTCGTCTGCCAGTGCTGGAGTTTGACCAGTTATGCGTGTCATCAATAATAAATTACTTAGGTCTGCTCCTAAATCATCGTGCATATCAGATGATATCCTGCTTCGTTCATCAGCTAGCGCCTGCTTTTCTTTTAATAAGCGCAGCTGAATACGATAACGACGCTCTGCTGCATATTGTAACAGGTAATATATTGTACCAGCCAGTGCGCTGAAAAACAATAACCGGAACCACCATTGCTGCCAAAATGGGGGGATAATAGAAAAGTGGATAGAGGTTGCCTTGCTCCAGTCTGAATTGTACTTCTTAGCCCGAAGCTGAAAGGTATAATTTCCCGGTGAAAGAGAGGAAAAGGAAATAGAAGTGTTTTTGGTTTCCATCCAGTCCTTTTCATTGCCCGTTGTATTGTACGCATAACTGATCTTATCGGGTTGCTCAAAAGTGATGGCAATGTAATTGAGGTTAAAATCTGTGTTGTAATCGAATTTCAGATGTTCAAAGGATTCTACTGTTACATCACGGGTGGATACTGAGGTGATATAAACCGGAGGAGCTGCAGCAGATGATTGCGAAATGTTTTTATTTACAATGCACAAGCCAGCCGAGGTCGCTAAATAGATATTGTTTCCACGGGCACAAATATCCTTTATGTCATTGGACACGATACCATCGGAAATTGTAATGGTTTTGATGTCACTTATATGGTTGTTTTGGTAGTTGAAGTAGCTGAATCCCTGGTTGGTAGCTACATAAATAACTGATGAATCAACAAATACTTTCCTGCACAGATCTCCAGCCAGTCCATCTGCCATGGTTAGGTGGTTGATGATCTTTCCGCCTTTGAAAAAATGGATGCCGTTGCCATATGTGGCGATAA
>JBDSEW010000133.1:0-9018 GCA_039919825.1 Chitinophagales bacterium
ATAGGACCTAAAACAGCAAAGCGCATCATCCTTGAATTAAAGGACAAACTGGGGAAAAATTCCTCCTTTGTTTCACCTCTTCTTCAGGGAGGTAATAATGTAAAGGAGGAAGCGTTAAGTGCACTCGTTATGCTGGGATTTTCAAGAGTACAGGCGGAACAGGCGATACAAAAAGTGATGCCTGCGAATAGCAGGATCTGGACAACAGAAGAACTGATCAAACAAACATTAAAAGCGATCTAAGGTATACATGATGCTTTCTTAAATGGGAAAGGATGTCGTTTGAGCGAAGATCATAATAACAGCATACGGCTTTCTCAACCTGAAAAGAAAGATATTTGCAAAGATTGATTTCGAAAGAGGATGATTTTATCCTCAGTTTATTTTTCAAATAAAAATTAACAATTTGCCGCCGATAACTACGTTAATGCAACACTTTTCTGATGATTCGTTTCGGTTCCATTCCGTTTCAGCAATCGTGAATATATGTTTTATTAAGCGTATCAATTATCAACGGCAATACAAAATATATTGGCTTGAATCTGAAAGTAAATAGCGCGCTCCTGGTTATTGCATCAGTAGTTTCATTCACCATCATTGCGGCGGTGGGTAAAAATGGCCGGATATTATGGCCATTGAAAACAACTGCCGACAGTAGTGTAGCGGAAGAGGATGCAACAATAAAAGCTAAAGCTCCGGCACCTGCGCCCCCCTTACTTTCCCTGGAGGCCAGAGTGGATACCCCACCCGATAACAATAATGAAATTGACCTTACCTATCCCATCTACGACCGGGTAACCGATTTTTTAACCACACCCAATCCAAATTCTTTTGACCTGCAGGACCCTTCAAACATTCAAAAGAACATTGAATACGATCCTGAAACCAAGCAATACATTTTAACGGAGACGATCGGCAACCAGTTTTACAGGAATCCGACCTACATGACATTTGAGGAGTACCTCGATTACCAGTCAAAAAATGCAGAGCAACAATACTGGCTCGACAGGAGTAACGCCGCATCTATACTTACTCAGAAAGGCGTTATTCCGGAAGTAAATGTAAACAACCGGCTCTTCGACCGGATCTTTGGTGGCACAGCCGTTGATATCCGTCCGCAGGGAAATATAGATCTCACCTTCGGGGGCAACTACCAGAATATCCTCAACCCTATCCTTACCAAAAGGCAGCGTCATCAGGGTGGGTTCGACTTTGACATGAACATTCAGATGAATGTTATCGGAAAGATCGGCGATAAATTAAAGCTCACCACGAATTACAATACAGGAGCGGTTTTCAATTTTGAAAACCAGGTGAAGCTGGATTATACTGGATACGAGGATGAGATCATTAAAAAGATTGAGGCAGGTAATGTATCACTGCCATTGAAAGGATCCCTGATCACCGGTAACCAGAGTCTTTTCGGATTAAAGACACAGCTTCAATTTGGCCGCCTTACGGTAACCAATGTGATTTCGCAGCAGCAGTCACAAGCACAAAACATCACTGTTCAGGGTGGTGCGCAGACTCAAACCTTCCGCATTACTGCCGATCAGTACGATGAGAACAGAAACTTTTTGCTTTCACAATATTTCCGCCAGCATTACAACGAGGCACTTGCAGGAATTCCGATTATTAACTCTCAGGTAACTATCAATAAGATTGAAGTGTGGGTTACTAATAAAACCGGTGCCACGGTGGATGTTCGTGATGTGATAGCATTTATGGACCTTGGTGAATCTACTCCCTATTCAGCTTCAACTGCAGTTGGTCCACCAACCAATAATGTATTGCCCTATGCCAATAATCTGAATCCTGCACTCAACTCCAATAATCTTTACACCACCATTTCACACGATGCATCAGCGCGTTCGCTGGATTTTGCTATTCAAACATTAACGGGCGCACCTTATAACCTGCAACCTGTCCAGGACTTTGAAAAAACCTATGCCCGTAAGCTCGCTCCGAATGAATACACTTATGATCCACGTGTTGGCTATGTAATGCTCAATCAGCAACTCAATCCTGATGAAGTGCTGGGGGTTGCCTACCAATACACGGTAAATGGCCAGGTGTACCAGGTCGGTGAATTTGCAACAGATGTGCCACCAAATGTGGATACTCCTACCGTTCTCTTTCTGAAAATGCTGAAGAGTACCTCCACACGTACCAAGCTCCCTATCTGGGACCTGATGATGAAAAATGTGTACTCTCTCGGAGCCTACCAGGTAAATCCACAGGACTTTTTCCTGGATATTTATTACCTCGATCCGGGCGGTGGCGAGAAAAGGTATGTTCCTGCAGATAATTTAAATGGAACCCCATTGATCCAGGTATTGGGATTGGACCGTCTTAATAATAACAATGATCCGCAGCCGGATGGCGTGTTCGACTTCATAGCCGGCATCACCATCAACCCTGCTAATGGGAAGGTCGTCTTTCCTGTGCTGGAACCATTTGGACAGGATCTGGCCAAGAAATTTTCCACCCCTGCCGCCGCGCAACCTTATGTGTACCAGGTGCTATATGATTCTACCAAAACCATTGCCTACCAATTCCCTGAATTCAACCGCTATTTCATAAAGGGAACTTATAAATCCAGTGTCTCTTCAGAAATTTCACTGGGTGCATTCAACGTGCCAAGTGGGTCTGTAACCGTAACTGCAGGCGGACAAAAGCTAACCGAAAATGTTGACTTCACGGTAGACTATAATCTTGGCCGTGTTAAAATTCTTAACCAAAGCCTGCTCAACTCCGGAGTACCCATTAATGTATCGTTTGAAAACAATGAGTTGTTCAGCTTCCAGACTAAAACATTATTTGGAACACGGCTCGATTATTACATCAATGATAAATTTACGCTTGGTGGTACTTTGTTGAAATTATGGGAACGCCCTTATACCGTAAAGTTAAATGCAGGTGATGACCCAATCTCCAATGCTATTTATGGACTAGATGGAAGTTTCACTTCTGAGTCAGGCTGGCTCACTAAATTGGTAGATGGTATTCCGTTGATCAACACCAAAGAAAAATCGTCTATCACTATTTCGGGTGAGGCTGCACGATTGGATCCGGGCCACTCCAAGGTTATTGGTAAAGAAGGAACGGTTTATATAGATGATTTTGAAGGTACCCAAACATCTTACGATTTGCGCTTTCCATTTGCAAGCTGGTCGTTGGCCAGCACGCCACAGGATCCGCAGGGAGGCTTGTTTGAAGAGGCAACCCGTATCAATGATTTAAGTTATGGTTATAACCGAGCAAAGTTTTCATGGTACAATATTGACCCTTATTTCTGGGGATCGCAGGCCCCCACAGGCATAAAAAACAATGGTGCGGAGCAGAATAATTTCTATTCACGGCCTGTTCAATCCATAGAAATCTTCCCGCAACAGGACAACGGCAACCAGCCTTTCAACCAAAATGAAAATACTTTTGACATTCGTTTTGAACCGTTTAAAAAAGGTCCTTATAATTTCGATACCGATAGTGCAAATAAGCAACTGACTGTTGATGGAAACGGGGATATCATCTTGCCCAATCCCAAGGACAGGTGGGGAGGTATTCAGCGATCTATCGACCAGAGCGATTTTGAAGAAGCGAATATTGAATACATCCAGTTCTGGGTACTCGACCCGTTTCTTACAGATGCCAACAATGGCGGAGATTTATACATCAACCTCGGTAATATTTCGGAAGATGTGTTGAAGGATTCAAAATTCCAATACGAAAACGGTCTGTCTCCTACAGGTGATACGCTGAATGAAAACAAGAGCAAGTGGGCCTACACACCGAAGGTTCCCCCCGTTACTCGCTCCTTCGACAACGATCCGAATGCCCGCCAGTACCAGGATGTCGGTTTTGATGGCAATCGCACAATAGATGAGCAGCGCTTTTTCAAGAGTTACCTCGATGCATTGGGAGCTATTTATGGAATCGGTTCCGATGTTTACAACGCCGCAGTGAAGGACCCTTCCAATGATAATTACCAATATTACGATGATCCTTATTACAACAATGCAGCGACTCCCATTCTCGATCGTTATTCAAAGTTCAACAATTCAGAAGGCAACTCACCGATCTCTACCGGAAACCAGGCTGTTTCTTTTGCCGCTACCAACGAACCGGAGTCAGAAGATCTGAACCGCGACAATACCATCACTGAAAATGAAGAGTATTTTCAATACAAGGTTCACCTGAGTCCACAGTCGTTAGCCCTTATCGGGCAGAATTATATAACGGACATGGTAACCTATGATGTGCCTGCGGTAAATGGTTTTAGTCCCGGTCAGGAAAGATGGTACCAGATCAAAATCCCGATCAATGAATTCAATAAAAAGGTCGGCAGCATCCCGGACTTTAAATCGATCCGCTTCATGCGGATGTACATGACAGGATTTGATACTACCGTAATCCTGCGTTTTGCACGGATGGAATTGATCCGTAACCAATGGAGAAAATACTTGTTTTCACTCGAACAACCAGGTGAATACATTCCTGGAGATAATTCAGGCAATACCTTTTTCAACCTCACTTCTGTGAGCCTCGAAGAAAATTCCAGCAAAATACCCTTCAACTATACACTTCCTCCTGGCATTCAGCGCGAGCAGATTGTTGGACAGGTAGGTACGATTTATCAGAATGAACAATCACTTTCTTTACAGGTATGTAACCTTAAAAACGGAGATTCCCGTGCCGTTTATAAAAACATTAACCTTGATCTACGGCAATACAAGAACCTCAAAATGTTTGTGCATGCTGAGTCTGTTGCAGGAAGCGACCCGTTGCAGGATGGTGATGTAACTGCATTCCTGAGGTTAGGAAGCGATTTCATCAGCAACTACTATGAATATGAGGTGCCCCTGATTATCTCAATAGAAGGCAATCAATCTGCTACTAACATCTGGCCTGATTCCAACAACTTTGATATTTCGCTGGAGGATATGATCGGTGCGAAACAGGCACGCAATTTTGCAGGCGTGCCATTGAATGTACCATATGCGGTGAAGCTGTCAAATGGTAATACCATAACAGTAGTCGGTAATCCTGATCTCGGTATTGTAGCAACAGCCATGCTTGGTGTCCGCAATCCAAAGGCCGGCGTTGTCGACGATAATGGAAACCCCATTTGTGCTGAAATTTGGTTCGATGAACTGCGTCTTGCAGGATTCGACGAAAGTGGTGGATATGCAGCGATTGCACGGGCAGATATCAGGCTTGCTGATTTTGGAACACTTACTTTATCAGGTTCGATGCACACCATTGGATATGGTCAGCTCGAACAAAAACTCAATGAGCGATTCAAAGATGATTTCAATTCATACGACGCGGCTACGGTGTTGGAGCTTGGTAAATTTTTCCCAAGGAATGCCGGAATAAGGTTGCCGATGTATGCAGGTGTTTCAAAAGCCATCAGCAATCCCCAATACGACCCGTATGATCATGATATCCTGTTGAAAGAAAAGCTGGCACTGATCGAAGATCCGTCACAAAAATCAGCGGCACGAAAAAGCGCACAAACCTACCGGTCCATCGGAAGCCTTAACTTCTCCAATATCCGGAAGGTAAGTGTAGGGAAGAATGTGAAGCTGAAAATATATTCACCAGAGAATCTCAATTTCACTTATGCTTACACACGCATACTGCTGCACAGTCCTATCATAGAATCAGATGTTACACGCCAGCACCACGGTGAACTGGGATATGCTTTTCCTGGTAAGTCAAAATACATCACACCATTCGAAAAGCTGATTCCATCCAAAAATAAATACCTGAAGATCATTCGTGACTTTAACCTGAATTTCCTTCCCACGAATCTCACGTTCCGCACAGCCATGGACCGTCAGTTCAATGAAACATTGCTTCGGCCCATTTCGCAGGATGAGATCATTATTCCAACCTACAACAAGTATTTTACCTGGGACAGGGTAGAAGGTTTGAAACTGGATATCTCCAAGGGATTGAATGTTGACTTCAATGCCATCGCCAATACGCGTATCGACGAGCCGCAGGGACTCATTGACACACAAGAGAAAAAGGATTCCGTTTGGAACAACATTAAACAGTTTGGCCGCACCACCAACTATGGCCACACCGCCAATGTCAATTATACAGTTCCGTTGAATAAGATACCAATCCTTGACTGGACGCAACTGACTGCCCGTTACGGGACCAACTATACCTGGATTACTGCACCACTGGTGCTTGATAGTGGGACTAACCGCATCATGCCGAGTACATTGGGGAATACTATTTCCAATACCCAAAACATTGCTTTTAATGGGGAATTGAATTTCAGGAACCTTTATAATAAATCGAAGTTCCTCAAACGATATGATACCAATGCAGCAATACCTAACAGGAAGAAAACACCAGGTAAAAAGAACAATACTGAAGAAGGAGAAGGTGGCGAACAAAAGGCAATAGATCCCAAAAAATCATCCAACGTCAATAAAGTCAAACCCATTGGCCTTGAAGCCTACGTGATTCGTATTCCAATGATGTTAAAAAGGGTTTCCTTAAATTATACAGAGAATCACAATACAGTGCTTCCGGGTTATCTGTTCAAACCAAAATTTGTTGGGCAGGATTTCAGTCAGAGTGCACCGGGCTGGGGATTTATTTTTGGTTACCAGCCCGATTCAAGCTGGCTAAACACCAAAGCCCAGCAAGGATGGATTTCATCTGATACCACATTGAATTACCTGTTTGTACAGAACTCGAACCGCAATGCCAGTATGAGGGCCACGCTGGAACCATTTAAAGATTTGCTGATCGATCTGAATTTCAGCAAGACCAATACAGATAATATTTCTGAATATTTTAAAAGGCCTACTTCTTCTTCTGACTTCGAGCATTTGAGCAGGATGGAATTTGGAACCTTCACCACTTCCTACATTCCAATCAAGACCAGTTTTATTCCATTAAAGCCGAATGATTTTTCTGAAACGTTTAAGGAGTTTGCGAAATACAGGGAAACAATTTCAACGAGGTTGGGAGATGTGAATCTCAATTCAAACGGTCCGTTCAGTGATTCTTTGCAGAATTATCAACAAGGATACGGTCCGTTTTCTACAGATGTGTTGATTCCTGCATTTCTTGCAGCATATGGTGGAAAGGATCCCAACACCATCGGGCTCAGTTTACCCCTGGATAAATTTCCTTTACCCAACTGGCGCGTAACTTACAATGGCCTTACCAAAATTCCATGGGCAAAAAAGATCTGGAGTTCAGTAAATATCAGTCATGGCTACAATTCCACTTTATCCATTGCTTCGTTCTCTTCTTCGCTGGACTTTGTGGGGGCCACCGGAAATAATGTAGCATTTCCTTCAAAGATTGATTCGCTTTCCGGAAACTTTATTTCGTACTATGATATTCCTGCTGTTTCCATTACAGAGCAGTTTTCACCATTGATCGGTATTGACATGACATGGAAAAATTCGCTCACTACTAAATTTGAATACAAGCGAAGCAGAAACCTTTCTTTCAGTTTTCTTGATTACCAGTTAACGGAAACCAGGAGTCAGGAAGTTACTGCCGGCCTCGGTTATAAATTCCGTAATGCACCGATTCCTTTTAAAGTAAATGGCAAAAAGAAACGGCTGAAGAATGACATCACCTTCCTGATGAGTGTTTCTTATGGCGATAACATTACCTTAAGTCAGAAACTGAACCAGGTTACTCCTGCGCAGGCCACTGCCGGAATTGAAACACTGTCGTTTTCACCAACGTTTGATTACGTGGTTAATAACAGGCTCAGCATTCGTGTCTTCTTTGATAAGCGGTATACCATTCCCAAAATTTCCAATTCGTATCCTATCCGGTATACTGATGGTGGTGTAACCATCCGTTTCACCCTCGGACAATAATTCCAACGCTTACAAATTCCCGACAGGTGTTTTCTATGTTAGTGCGGTAATAGTATATTTATCCGCGCCCAAAAATATGACCCACAAAAAAACACTCTCCACCAATGTGCTGAACATGGCGGTGATCATCGCAGCACTTGGTTATTTTGTTGACATATATGATCTGCTGCTGTTTGGAATAGTAAGGCGCCAAAGTTTAATTGCACTGGGTTACACACATGACAAAGAGTTGCTTGATTTAGGTGCTTACCTGCTCAACTGGCAAATGGGCGGAATGCTTGTAGGTGGAATTTTATGGGGCATCTTAGGGGATAAGCGGGGCAGGTTGTCGGTGCTTTTTGGTTCTATCATTCTGTATTCTGTTGCCAATATCCTGAATGGTACTGTGCAATCGCTGGATATGTATGCCTTTTACCGCTTTATTGCAGGTGTTGGCCTGGCCGGCGAATTAGGTGCAGGCATCACCCTGGTAGCTGAAGTAATGACAAAAGAACAGCGGGGTTATGGAACCACTATTGTAGCAGCATTCGGAATATTTGGCGCTGTGGTTGGTGGACTCGTTGCTAAGTTATTCGATTGGAGAATGGCTTATTATATTGGTGGTGGCCTTGGCATTACATTATTAATCCTCCGCATCAGCGCCTATGAATCAGGAATGTTTCACCAATTGAAAAATGAAACGGTAGCGCGTGGAAATTTTCTCAGTTTATTCACACACCGCCACAGTTTATCAAAATACCTGAAAGGAATTTTGATTGGAGTACCGATATGGTTTGTGATTGGAGTATTGGTCACCTTTGGTCCTGAGTATGCCCAGGCACTTGGTATAGGCATTGACGCAGCTACGGGAAAAACGATAGTGACAGGGGGCAACACTATAATGGCCCACTATGCAGGAGCAGCAACAGGAGCATTGCTCTGTGGTTTGCTCAGCCAATATTTAAAAAGCAGGAAGCGTGCGTTGTGGTACTTCCTGATAGCTGATGCAGTTTGTGTATTCATTTATGTTTCATTAAAAGGAATTCCGGTACCGCTGTTTTATTTTTTCGGATTCATCTTCGGCATTGCAAATGGATACTGGTCGGTATTTATGACCGTTGCTTCCGAACAGTTTGGTACCAACATCAGGGCCACAGTTACCACCACC
>JBDSEW010000174.1:0-2856 GCA_039919825.1 Chitinophagales bacterium
CTGATGCATCTCCAAATGTCCAATACCATTCTACAATGGAATCTGCCGATACAGACAGATCAATAAAAAAAACGGAGTCATTTTCACAGGCAGTGGTCAGTAAACTAAAATTTGCCTGCGGATGGTATATGCTGAAGGTATCATAGGTTGTTGCGGTGCAACCACTATTGGATGTAATAAATAGCGAGATGATAAAATCTCCGGAGGTATGATAGAAATGCGTTGGGCTTTGAAGGTCAGAAGTGTTTAATGCTCCTGAAACAGGATCACCAAAATCCCATAACCATGCTGCTATGGAATCAGCGGGGGTGCTGGTGTCTGTAAAGATTACATTGGAAGAATCACAAACTGACAATGCTGTGAAATTGAAGGATGCCGTCGGAGTACATTCAATCACTACCTGCTGTGTATCCGAAGCTGATTGACCGAGACTATCTGTAACAGATAACACAACAGAAAATATTCCGCAGGTATCGTATGAATACGTAGTGTTGATAGCGGTATCTGTTGCGCCGTCAATACCAAACTGCCAGGCATAAGATAAAGTACCTTCTCCGGTTGAAGTATTGGAAAAGGAAATGATGGCAGGATCGCAGGCAGGCAGGGGAGCATTCACTGAAAAGGAAGCTATAGGCTGAGCAGAAGCATTATTTATGCAGCACAGATAAAGATAACCCGTACAGATCAGGATGTAAAATGGTTTCATTCAATTGCCGGTAGCTTCTGATGCAAAGAAAGCTAAAAGAGGGGACATGGAATTAATCAGAAAGCCGCAATCCGTTTTGTATTCTTTCAGGTGTCCATGAAGGATACAATCTTAATAATGATTATTGTTGATACCAACGCTCAATCACAGCCGATGCGGGTTTGTCCTGTGGCGTGAAGTCAAGGTTCATGGGCACATCAGAATGTGTGTTTGCATCAAACCATTTCCAGAAAAATCCTCCTGCTATCCAGGGCTCTTTCCAGAATTTTTGAAACAGGGCCTCATACGCATTTTGCTGTGCATGAAGGTTCATAATGCCATCAGTATAAGACTCCCAGGGTTTGCGCGCAGCATAATCGATGCTTCGATAGCCATATTCAGTAAACAGCACCGGCTTACCGGTTCTTGCAGCAAAGGATTTCAATTTCTCATAATGCGGATCCCAATTCTTCAGTAGTTCATTCACTGGTGGTGTGATGGAATCAGAGAGCGGGAAATAAGCATTCACCCCAATTGCATCCAACTTATTCCAATAAGGAAAATCCTGGTAACAATCCCAGTTTTCTGCATAAGTAAGTTTTCCTTTATAAAGTTTTCTTGCTGAATCTATCAGCGAGGACCAATATGGCTTTCTCGCTTTCACAAAATAATTCAGCTCAGTTCCAAGGCAAAAATATTCTGCATGAAAGGAATCAGCCACCTGCAAAAGTTGTAAAAGATAATCAGAATAGCTCTCTTCAAATTCCTTCCATTCATCCTCACTTGCGAAGGTGAGCTGACCGGTGTACTGTCCATGGCTTACCCAGAGCTGTGGCTTTACCATCACCCGCATTCCGTGTGCATGCGCCATTTGAATGCAGGCTGCAATACCTTCCGGCCGTTCGCCCCACCATTGAAATCCGGCATTGTAAAATACTTTTGACTTGCCATCTTCCACGTAGGCGAATGGAAGCAGGCAAACATAATTTACATGTAAGGAGTCGAGCTCCCTGAATTCCGCTTCATCAATCGGTTTGGAAGCACCCACCATGCTTGCACCATTAATTTTGCCTTCAGCTATTTCCTTTGGTAAGATTGTTGGAGTTTCCTCCAACTGCGGTCCTGATGAATTGGCGGAGCAGGAAAAAAGGTACAGTAAAATGATAAGCAGCCCTGGCATAATGAGGTTCATCAGGCTATAAATCTACAGGATTTTGAAACCTTTGGATTGAAATCGGGAAACAAATTAATTACACAACCAAGTGTTCAGCCAGATTGGACTTTAGAAGCTGTTTTGAAATCATTTTAAAAAATTACCTGCCCAATGTTTCGACAAAGCTTGTACTGAGCTTGTAGAAGTGCTCAACATGACCTCCGCGCGCCGGTCACCCTGAGCCTCCTTCGAAAAGCTCAGGACAAGTTGTCGAAGGGTTCAACATGAACTCTGCGCGCCTGTCACCCTGAGCTTGTCGAGGGGTTGCGCAGATATAGAAGAATTTCAAGATCATTTCAAAACAGCTTCTATGTGTTCAACCACAGTAGATTTTAGTTATTCATCAGTAATAGTTTCAATCCCATACCAAGAAGTGCAGCTATTAATATAAGTAAAGGCTCTGTAAGCTTTTTGGTTTTCAATAATGCAATCACGGTTACGATGGCAATCAAAACAGATGGAATATCTATTTGTACCGTATGATTTTGAGTGAAAGTATTAATGGCAATAATAATAACCGCACCTGCCAGTGCACCAATCACAGCGGCCGTAATACCATCAACAAATGCTTTGATGGAAGTATCCTTTGCAATCTTTTTAAAGTAGGGAGCAGGTAGTACAGTGAGCAGGTAGCAGGGAAGAAAGGTTGCGAGTGATGCCACACATGCACCGGCAACGCCGGAAGCCAGGTAACCAATAAATCCTACTGTAATCACTACCGGCCCCGGAGTGATCATCGCAACAGCTACTGCATCCAGGAATTCTTTTTCATTCAACCAGTGAAATTCATTAACTACACCACCATGTAAAAAGGGAACGATGGCCAGGCCACTGCCAAACACGAATGCGCCTGCCTTGGTAAAAAACCAGGCTATATCCAGCAAGCGGTCCTGGTGGTCTATCCATATCACTGTTGGTGCTGAAATAAATACCACCCAGGAAGTTATGGTATGTTTCA
>JBDSEW010000307.1:0-3013 GCA_039919825.1 Chitinophagales bacterium
GCGAATACCAATACCGCAAACATTTTTTTTTCGACATGAATTTAGTGGCCGGAGTTTCCGCAAGTTATTCCGGTGTGAATGCTGAGTTATACGGTGACCATTCTGCCAATAACTTTGCACTATTTACACAACTTGACAAAACATTCGGCAAACTGATCGCTGTTGCAGGCGTTCGTTATGAAACATTTCGCGTGGATACCGCTAATGGGAATTCACAACCGGTATTTCGTGCAGGTTTGAACTATGAGTTAACAAAAACCACATTTCTGCGGGGCTCGTTTGGGCAGGGTTACCGCTTTCCTTCCATTGCCGAAAAATTCGTGAACACTTCGGTTGGTGCGCTCAAAGTGTTTCCAAACCCTGAAGTACAACCCGAAAACGGATGGAGTGCTGAGCTGGGAATTAAACAGGCTTTCAAGATCAGTAACTGGCTGGGTTATATTGATCTTGCCGCCTTCATGCAACGTTACCACGACCTGATCGAATTCAAGTTCGGGTATTATCATCCCAATCCCATTCCCGGAGAGTATGACCTCAACTATCTTGGTTTTGAATCTGTAAATATTGACAATGCACGTATATCCGGGTTAGAACTTTCAGTGGTTGGACAGGGATCTTTCTTCGGTGTCAATACCAATGTGCTCGCCGGCATCACTTACATCAATCCCATTAATGTTGATCAGAAAAAATATGTCGACAGCCTGATCAGCAATGACAACACTCTTACGGAAGCAGCAAAAGATTCTTTAGAGCAAAGTATCATCCTCAATTACCGATTCAGGACAACTATCAAGTTTAACCTTGATCAGTCATATAAAAAATTCAGCTGGGGTATTGAGGCGCGGCACAATAGTTTCATGATCAATATCGATCCTTTCTTCGAAGGTGATGATCCGTTGGTGATCTTTCTTTTCGGAGAACCCACTCAATTTATTCCCGGAGTAAAATCGTGGCGGGAGGCCCATCATCATGGAGATTATGTAGTGGATCTTCGTTTGTCTTATAACATCACTGATAAAATCCGTGTTTCCTTTATCACTAAAAATTCTTTTAACCGCGAATACTCAATACGGCCGGCATTACTAGAGGCACCAAGAAGTTATACGGCGCAGGTAACCGTGAAACTGTAAGGCAGGCAGTTTTCTGTTCCCACCTTTGATGTGATACCACTAAAGTTTTCGTTTTTCCGATTTACCTTTAAGGCGCTGGGATTTTTAACTTCTCATCAGTAAACGGTTTATTCAACACTTCAATTAAACAACTAACCAATCATAAAAAAACAGCATGAGCAATCAACAACTATTTGTAAAAATGGCTTTAAGTGCCTGGGATTCGCATGTGAACAGGCTGAATAAATTACTTGATCAGCTTACTGATGAGCAACTGAATGCTGAAACAGCTTCCGGCAGAAACAGTGGTGTTTATTTGCTGGGGCACCTGACGGCAGTAAATGACGCGATGTTACCATTGCTTGGACTTGGTGACCGAATGTATTCGCAGTTGGATGTTACATTTATTGATATCCCCGACAGGTCCGGACAGGTAATGCCTTCCGTTGAAGCGTTGAAGGCGCTTTGGAAAAATACCAGCACAAACCTTTCAGCACAGATGAATCACTTAAGCCCTGATGAATGGTTTACGAGACACAAGGCAGTTTCTGAAGAAGATTTTATAAGAGAACCTCATAGAAACAAGTTGAATATTATACTCAACAGAACCAACCACCTGAGCTATCATTTGGGACAACTGATGTACCTAAAAAAAGGAAATAATGATTGATATTCCTGGTGAATGACGGAAATCGAAAATCGTAATAACTTGCCATTCAATGGTTAGCTTTATTAAATTCTTCATCAACTCCAGCGTTTGAAATTACAACTACCCGCAATTGTCCTGCTGTGTTTTGCAACGATAAATACCCTGGCACAATGCAATCCGGAAGTGCCTTTCAATGCAGTGGTGGTAAACTCCACACAAACCATCAATGGAGGGTTCGACCCTATTTGGGTATGCAGTGGTGATACGCTGCATTCTGACGGGGGTTTTCACAAAATTTTTCTGGAGCCGGGAGCAGTTATGATAACCAGCGGAGGAATTGATTCGATTTATGTGAAGAGCAGTGCGAAGTTTTTTATGAATACCCAATAATACCTTTAAGAAAAAGATTGTTGTGCTTCATTAATTAATGAAGAATGAAGGCAACGTGGACAAAGAAAAACCGACAGCTTTGAAAAGAATTATATTTCAGTATTTCCGAAAAGACTTTTAAACATGAACTTAACACCCTTCCAACAAAGTAAAAGATCCAGCATGGAAACTGTAATCATCATTCTCATCATTGGCATATTCGCCGGTATCTTCAGCGGCTTTATTGGTATCGGCGGCGGATTAATAGTAGTTCCGTGCCTGGTATACTTTCTTGGCATGGAGCAACATGCTGCTCAGGGAACCTCTCTGGCCATGATGCTGCCACCTATCGGAGTAATGGCTGTATATAATTATTACCAGGCAGGCCAGGTTGACTTTAAAGTGGCCGCCATCCTATGCATCAGTTTCGTGATCGGAAGCTTCTTCGGAAGTAAAATCGCCATTTCACTCTCAGCTGATCAGATCAAAAAAGCGTTTGGCATTATCATCATCCTACTTGGAATAAAGATGGTGTTCTGGAAATAAGGTCTACCTGTTTTGATTTCTAAAAGTTGTAATTCTTAATCCTTTAAGGTTCCACTGATGCAATACGCACACACAAATATTATCACCGATGATTGGAAAAGACTGGCAGAATTCTACATCCTTGTATTTGACTGCAAACCGCTTTTTCCGGAAAGAGATTTAAAAGGTGAATGGTTAGACAAGGCGACAGGGCTGAAAGACGCACACCTGACGGGTATACATCTGGCACTGCCGGGTTATGATGGCAAATCACCCACACTGGAAATCTTTCAATACGGAAATAATGAAGCCGGGCTTCCTTCTGTGATAAATCGCAAAGGGTATGGCCACCTTGCTTTCA
>JBDSEW010000349.1:0-4344 GCA_039919825.1 Chitinophagales bacterium
AACTTCGCTGCGTCGGATGAACCACCTCATACTTCAACTCCTCTTTGTGCAATTGAGCATCGGTACCTTCTCCTTTAAATTCATAAGCTCCTACATACATAAATTCATCATCACGCCGCAATGCTTCACCATCAGGGGTCTGGTATTCTGTACGGAAGTGGCCACCGCAGCTTTCTTCACGCGTTAATGCATCCTGTACCATCAGTTGTCCGAGTTCTATAAAATCTGCAACACGGCCTGCCTTTTCCAATTCCTGGTTGAATTCTTTGTCCGTACCCGGAACGCGTACTTCTTTCCAGAAAGCTTCTTTGATTTTGGTGATTTCAGCAGCCGCCCTTGTTAAACTTTCACGGGTGCGCGCCATGCCACAATCATCCCACATTACTTTTCCTAATTGTTTGTGGAAATAATCGACAGACCTGGAACCCTTGTTATTTATAAATGCGGACAGACGCTTATTTACTGTTGCTTCTGCATCCATAAACTCACTGCTGTTGGTATCTACTTTTCCTGATAAGATTTCGCCTGATAGATATTCTCCAATCGTGTAAGGCAACACAAAGTAACCATCTGCGAGACCCTGCATCAGGGCCGAAGCACCCAAACGGTTGGCACCATGATCAGAGAAATTGCATTCACCGGTTGCATAAAGGCCGGGAACTGTAGTCATCAGGTTATAATCTACCCACAATCCACCCATCGTATAATGAACTGCTGGATAGATCATCATCGGAGTCTTATAAGGATCCTCGCCGGTGATCTTCTCATACATCTCAAACAGGTTGCCATATCGTGCACTTACCACATCGTGGCCAAGGCGCTTTATAGAATCCGCAAAATCAAGATAGACTGCCAATCCGGTAGAGCCTACTCCACGACCTTCATCACACACTTCTTTTGCTGCCCGCGAAGCAATATCTCGCGGTACTAAATTTCCAAAAGATGGATATTTCCTTTCTAAATAATAATCTCTTTCCGATTCCGGGATATCATCAGCCTTGCGTTTTTCCCCAATCGCCTGGGGAACCCATACACGTCCGTCATTTCGCAACGATTCACTCATCAGCGTGAGCTTGGATTGATAGTCACCATGCTGCGGCAGACAGGTTGGATGAATTTGAGTGAAACAGGGATTTCCAAAATAAGCTCCTTTCTTATACGCCCGCCAGATAGCGGTGGTATTGCATCCCATGGCGTTGGTAGAAAGGAAGAATACATTTCCATAACCACCGGTAGCAAGCACTACTGCATGTGCACCATGCCGTTGTATTTCACCCGTTACTAAATCACGAACAATGATACCTGCTGCCTTTCCATTCTTAATCACCACCTCCAGCATTTCGTGACGCGTATATAAAGTGGCATTTTTCAAACCCACCTGCCTTTCCAACGCCTGGTAGGCTCCAATCAGCAATTGCTGCCCGGTTTGTCCACGTGCATAAAATGTACGGGAAACCTGTACACCTCCAAACGAACGATTATCAAGTAACCCTCCGTACTCTCTTGCAAAAGGAACTCCCTGTGCCACGCATTGATCAATGATGCTTACGCTGGCTTCCGCCAAACGGTACACGTTTGCTTCACGGGCACGATAATCGCCACCTTTTATTGTATCGTAAAAAAGCCGGTAGATGCTATCCCCATCGTTGCGGTAATTTTTGGCCGCATTTATTCCTCCCTGTGCAGAGATAGAATGCGCCCTGCGTGCACTATCCTGGAAACAAAATACTTTCACATTATACCCTAACTCTGCCAGTGATGCGGCGGCAGAAGCGCCAGCCAGGCCGGTACCTACCACAATCACATCCATCTTTCGCTTATTAGCCGGGCTCACCAATTTTACCGTAGAACGGTAAGTTGTCCATTTACTCTCGAGCGGACCAGCAGGAATTTTAGCATCTAAAGCCATTGCTGATAAATCATTTTAAGTGTTGAACCAAATACCAGTACACAGGCAAAAACATAAATCCCCCTGTGATCACTATCGTGTAAAATTTTCCTGCCGCTTCAATAGCAGGTGTGTAATTTTTGTGCATGATGCCGAGAGAGCGGAAGGCGCTCTGAAAGCCATGCCAGAGGTGATAACCTAAACCGAACATCGCGACGAAGTAAAGGACTGCATAGGGCAGTATGCCGAAAGTCGCAACAACTACTTTGTATAGATCCACATTGCCATTCGCATCTGTACCAAATGATTCTTCATTGAAGCGCAATTCATAGAAAAAATTACGCATGTGAATGACCAGGAAGATGAAGATGATAGTTCCGAGAACCCCCATATTACGGGAGTACCACCTGCTGTTCGCATTGCGGGATGAGACAGCGTATTTAACCGGCCGAGTCTTTTGGTTCTTTAAAGTAATGATCAGCGCCTGGATGATGTGAAAGATAAATCCCGCAAACAGCACATACTCCATGATGTTAATTAGCAGTGTGTTTTCCATGAAATGGGTGAAGGCATTGAACATAAGTCCGCCATCAGGCACTAGAGTAAGCAGGTTTCCTGTAAGGTGAATGATGAGGAAAGAACAGAGAAAAAGGCCGGTGACCGACATCACATATTTTCTTCCCAGCGTAGAAGTGAACATTTGAGTAACCCAACTCATGTAGGATCTTTGGTTTAGGAGATGAAGGTACCGGCGGACAAGCCAGCACATCCGGAAGATCATGGAGCTCATCCGGATGTTGCAAAACTATATCACGAATGCCAATGTAGGGAGCGGACTGGAAAGAAATTTTTAACACGGGATGGAAAAGAAGCTGGATGGAACAGTAATATGGCAGGATGGAACCAACAATTTCTTTCCGTAATTTCACTCCATGAAGCGCCAGAACGACCAGCCCCTGAAAGAAGTGATTGCAGAATTACTGCAGTCGTATCATCTGAAAGAAAAGATGAATGAAGTGCGGCTGGTTCAGCATTGGGAGGAACTCTTTGGCAAAACCATTTCGAAGTACACCGAGAAAATGTTTGTGAACAACAAGAAGCTTTACCTCAACATCAGCTCAGCGCCGCTGCGGCAGGAACTGCTGTATTCAAAAGACAAAATGGTAGAACGCATCAATGAAGCGATCGAAAAAGATTTTATCAGGGAAGTGGTGATCCGTTAAATTCAATCTGCGGTTCGTGCCACCACTCCAACGCAATCGCTTAAAATTTAGACAACAACCTCATAGCGGTGGCACGAATAAAGAAACATCGTGCATTTTATAACGGAAAGGAAATATGGATTCGTGTCGCCACTCCAACGCAATCGCTTAAAATTTAAAACACAACCTCATAGTCGTGGCACGAATAATCACCTGTAGTAACATCTTCTAATCCGGTTAGTGAGCACCTTCAATTTTCCTGCGATTCACTGTTGTGTTTTCTAAATAGTCCGGTTAATTCCAACATCCACGCCAATGCCATCACCGTTATACACCCAATCATATTCAACCATAAAAAAGCCACCACATCAAGCTTGTACAAAATGATCACGATCAATTCTGTAATGAGGGCTGCTGCAAATACAGGGGTGCCTGTTACTTTTTTAAGGAAAAATGCGATGAGGAATATTCCAAGAATATTTCCATAGAATAATGAACCCAGCACATTCACCGCTTCAATTAAACTTCCCAGCTGATTGGCCAGCTGTGCAACGCAGATTGCAAAAATGCCCCAACCCAGGGTTGCGAGCTTCGACGCACGCACATATTGTTTTTGCGTGGCGTCCTTATTGATTGAGCGACGGTAGAGGTCAATAACCGTTGTAGTTGCCAATGAATTTAATTCCGCTGCAGTGGAATTCCACGAAGCACAGAACACCATCGCAATCAGCAATCCAATTAATCCCTGTGGCAAATAGGTGAGCACAAAAGTGAGAAAGATATAGTTGGTATCATTGGTATCAGCGGCAGGATTCACATTTTTGATAACTGAAATTGCTTCTGCACGAACAGCTTTTCCTTCAGCATCGAGCGATTGCAATGCTTGTTGTGCTTCACTTACTTTGGCCTCATCATCGCTTTTTATTGCAGCAAGCAAGTCATATGAATACGCTTGCTTTTCCAAACCAATTTCATGGTAATGCTGATCAATAAGCCGGAAAGAAGCTGATTTTTCCGACTCCATTACCTTATCAATTTGCTTTGCGTTAAAAAATACCGGCGCCGGGTGAAACTGGTAAAAGGAAAACACCAATGCTCCGATCATCAGGATCAGAAACTGCATAGGGATCTTTAGCACACCATTCATCAGCAATCCAAGCCTGCTTTGTCCAATTGATTCTCCCGTCAGGTAACGGCCCACCTGCGATTGATCTGTTCCGAAATAAGAAAGCGAAAGAAAAAATCCACCAATTA
>JBDSEW010000381.1:0-15519 GCA_039919825.1 Chitinophagales bacterium
CATCTTTTACATACCACACCTTACTCACACCATAATCCCCAAGCAATTTCAATTCACTTTCATCCGCTTCATCAATACAAAGTGCATGTGTTTCCACACCCAGCATTGCCCCTACTTTGGCTCCGTACGTAGCCGCTTCAAAAGCTGGTTTTTTAAATTTTCCTTCCGATGCTTCTACAAAAACAAGTACACTCATACTGTGTCAGTTCTTAATTGTTGTTAATTTAAAATTAATGCATTCTTGCAATGAATTACGATACACAAGGTGCATATCATAAATCACTAGCAATATCCTGGTAAGAAAAATAATTCATCGATTGTGGTGCCGCGTGTTAAGTGCATTGTGTATCCTGAATTGTGGCTCAGATTACCTTCGCTTCATTGTGTAGCAGTGCTACCAGCTCTTCCGGATGATCTGCTGAAATCATTCTCGGGCCTGCTTTTTCTTTCGGTAAATCATAGTGCTTAACGGAAGTCAGTTTTTCTGAAGGAAAGGGTTCCAGCACTTTGATCGGTTTTGTTCTTGCTGCCATAATTCCGCGCATATTAGGAATTCTGGCCTCTGCCATTCCTTTGGATGCACTTATAACGAAAGGAATCTGAACGGTTACAATTTCTTTGCCTCCGGAAATATCACGTTCGATGGTGGCTGTTGCTCCGTCTATATCAAGTTTAGAGGCAAGGGAAACAAATGGAGCATCCAGCAGACCTGCAATCATGCCACCTACCTGTGAGCCATTGTAATCAATGGTTTCTTTTCCGAGCAGGATTACATCATAATTCTCTGATTTGGCAAACTGTGCAATCTGATCTGCTACAAAAAATGCATCTTCCGGTTCAGCATTCACTCTTATCGCATCATCGCCTCCTATAGCAAGTCCTTTCCGGATGATTGCATCATTGTCTGCACCACCCACATTGATAATGGTCACTGTTGCGCCTGATGCTTCCTTGATCTCAATAGCCCGTACCAAAGCATACCATTCATCGTATGGATTGATAATGAACTGCACTTTATCGCTGTTAAATTTCGTGTTGTTGGCGGTAAACGAAATTTTTGTGGTGGTATCCGGAGTTTTGCTGATGCAAACTAAAATCTTCATGTCTATCTTCGTCTTGGTTAGCGAAAGAGCGGCAAAGGTAGCCAAAAAACTTTTTCCTGATAACGAATGAATACCTCCAGAATCGATCAGTTGCTCCAATTTTTATCGGCTCATCCGAAAGATAGTTTCGTGAAGTTTGCCCTTGCTTTGGAGCATGCAAAAGCGGGCGACGATGCGAAGACCTTATCCTATTTCAAAGAAATCATCAGCGAGGATCCTGATTATACCGGAACTTATTATCATTTGGGAAAGCTCTATGAACGCCTGAATGAAAAGGAGGCAGCAGAGCTCACTTATCAAGAAGGATTGAAACGCACACGTGTTAAAGATCAGAAATCTTACCAGGAATTGCAGGAAGCCCTGAATCAGTTACTCTTTGAAGAATGATAGTCATTCCTCTCCACCATCTGACCATTTTACCATCTAACATCATTCCAGAATGACCCACGAATACATCCGCGATTTCTGCCTGAAGAAAAAAGGTGTGACAGAAGAATTTCCATTTGACAGTGATACGCTGGTATTCAAAGTAATGAACAAAATATTTTTATTGACGAGCCTCGAATCCTATCCGGTGCGCATCAATTTAAAATGTGATCCCGAGCTTGCAATTGAGTTAAGAGAAAAGTACGAAGCGGTTTATGCTGCATACCATATGAATAAAAAACACTGGAACAGTGTAGAAGACGACGGAAGTATCTCACTTCAGGAAATAATAAAAATGATCAATCACTCCTATGATCTTGTGGTTGCAGGGTTGCCTAAAAAGTTAAAGGAGCAGCTATTCAATCTGCCTTAAAAACACTTCTTTAGACAAATGGGATTAATTTGTCGCAGGCTTGATGATAAATCCTGATTTAGCCAGCAATTTATCCTTGTCGTCATATACATAAACACGATAAGCTCCGGCATCATATAAGGTTACATCTTTCGATATAAATTCTTTCGTGGGATCCAGTGATTGCTTCATGGTAGCACTGAAAACCTCTTTACCCTTCTCCACTTTGTATAGGTCGTAGCTTAGCGAAGAAGGTTTGGTGGGAGCAAACTGAAAAAGAAAAACGATGACGGTACCGCTCTTGGTTAAAGTAAATTCCTGACTGGCATTTAGTGCATGACCCTCTTTATCCGTTGATTTACAAAAAGTAATTGATTGAGCTTCAGCACCATAAACACCTGCGAGCAGGCCAAATGCAAGAAGAATCTGTTGTATTTTTTTCATGACTTTGAGGTTCGTTCCATGTTAACCAAAAAGCATTCCTTCTTTTTAAAAGGAATAAAAAAACAATTTGGCAGGTATGCTGTTTAAATCGTAAATTTTAGATAAATTAAAGCTATGAAAAAAATCCTTTCAGCATTTTCCATTCCCGTAATCATGTTGCTTATTGTTTCGTGTGGTGGCGGACCGAAACAGGAAAATGAGTCTACAACGAGTGACACATCAGCCTACGTACCTGAGCAACCTGCCACTGCATATGATCCAAACAAAATTGATCCGAATGCACCGGTTATGGAAGTGGCACTTGAAGCACAGGGAAACTCAATGGATGTGATGACCTTCTCTACCACTGAAATCAGGGTTAAGAGCAGCACGACTGTTAAAATTCATTTTGTAAACAAAGCTTCTGACGCCGCCATGAAACACAACTTCTTTATTGTGAAAGACGGAACGGCAGAATCGGTTGCAATGGCCAGTAATACTGCGGGTGCAGAAAAGAATTTCGTGCCTGATGATAAATCAAATGTTTTATACACCTCTAAAGTGCTTGAACCCGGTGCATCGGAAGATTTAATTTTTCCAGCACCACCTTCCGGCACTTATCAGTTTGTATGCACCTATCCTGGACATTGGCAAAAAATGAATGGAAAGTTTATAGTGGAATAGTTTGTTAACTATGAGCTATGAAATGTGTTGCCTGCCTGGTAAACTGGCAAATTGATGAATTGTGAATAGCACGCGTATCAAAATATAATTTGCTGAAATTCTGGAATGCAGTCAACAAACAACATAAACCCTAAACATTTCAAACCCTTCAAACAGGTGCATTAATTATAAATGATACATCAGCCTGAAACCGAATACCTGATACCTGATACCTAACACCCAATCACGCAATAGCCGAAGTCCGCTCACTATCCATCGCAATTTCCGCTGTTTTTTGTCCCTGTCTTGCCGCTTCGAGTTTGTTTTTCAGGTAATAATAAATTTCATCCTGTGACCGGCAGGGTGGATTATTGTCCGTTTTATAATGGTTCTGCTGTCCGGCATCCATGATACGCGCTTTCATGTTATCCCTGAATTGAATGTTGAAATAGTCTATGATCTCCCTGCAGATTTCCGGATCATATACGGGACATGCCATTTCAACCCTGCTGTTTAAGTTGCGAACCATCCAATCTGCCGAAGTAAGGTACACCAGTTCCTGGCCATCATTATTGAAAATCAGCATACGGGAATGCTCAAGATATTTGTCCACAATGCTGATGATCTGGATGTTGGATCTCAACTCATCAGATATGGCTGCCAGCGTGCAGGTTCCCCTGATCAGCATCCTAACCTGAACACCTGCTTTTGCCGCAGCTGCAATTAGTTCCACCATGCCTTCATCAGCCACATTGTTTAACTTGATGTCAATTCTTGCAGGCCTTCCCTTCTGCGCAAATTCAATTTCGCGAAGAATTAGTTTTTCGAGGCGCTTCCGCATCTGTATCGGTGACATAACAAGGTGTTTATATTCAGGCACTTTGTAGGTATTCAAAAAGAACTCAAACATTTCCTGAAGCTCTTCAGTGAGCCGGCGGTCGGCAGTAAATAAACTGTGGTCTGCATAAACGCCGGCCGTTGACTCATTGTAATTTCCAGTGGAAATATTGGCGTATTGTACGATCTCTCCCTTTTCCCTTCTCGAAATCAGGCAAACCTTACTATGTACTTTTAACCCCTGAATTCCGAATATTACCTGTGCTCCTTCATCACGCAATCTGTCACTCCATAAAATATTGTGCTCTTCGTCAAAACGTGCCTGCAATTCCACCACCACAAGTACTTTTTTCCCGTTTCTGACTGCATTAATAAGTGCGTTAGCAACTTTTGAATTTTTTGCAAGCCGGTAGAGCGTAATTTTAATTTCAGTAACCTTTGGATCAATAGCTGATTCCCGCAGAAAATCGATGAAGGAATCAAAAGACTGATAAGGAAAATGAAGCAGCACATCCTTCCCTCGAATCACCTGCAGAATGCTGTTATTTGCTTTGAAGTCAGGGTGCTGAAGCCGGTCCATCCTTGGATAAAGCAAATGTGTTTTCCCCAGGGACGGGAAGCTCTGAAAATCCTTAAAGTTGTGGTTCCTCGCACCTGCCACCAGGTTATCCACTCCTTTTTTAAGATGCATTCGTTTCAATATATAATCGAGCATATCAGAATCGATAGCCGCATCATAAATAAATCGGACCGGCTTACCCCTTTTCCGTTGCTTGATTCCTTTTTCAATCTTTTCAGTAACACTTTGATTGAAGTCTTCCAGCAAGTCCAATTCCGCATCACGTGTAAGCTTTATCGTGGCAGCCTTGTAAGTATCGTGTTGAAAGATATAGAAGACATCATCCAGGCAATAACGAATCACATCATCCAGCAGAATTACAAAATTGCGGTCTCCATCTTTTGGTAATACCAAAAAACGGGGTAGCCTGTCGGTGGGAATTTCGATTACTGAATATTTGGGTTTGTGTTGCTGCTTACTATCAGAGAGCAGTACGGCAAGATAAATTGCATGATCCTTCAGGTAAGGAAATTCTTCTATAGCATCCACCATTATCGGAACCAGGGCAGCCCTTACTTCCTGCTGAAAATAATTTCTTACAAAAGCGCCCAGCTCCGGTGTCAGGTGCATTTCGTTTAGGATGAAAACATTCTCCTGTTCTAATTCATGCACAATCTGTTGGTAAATCAGGTTGAACCTGTTCTGCATCGTAATTACCCGGTCGAATATTTCCGCCAATACCTTTTTCGGTGATTCCCCAATAGTCTTCTTTGCTTTCTTGCCGAGCGTAGCCATCCTCTTTAGAGAAGCCACCCTTACCCTGAAAAATTCGTCCAGGTTGGATGAAAAGATACCGAGAAACCGAAGCCGTTCGAGCAAGGGTACACCAGGATCCTGTGCTTCCTGCAGCACGCGTTCGTTAAATGATAGCCAACTGATCTCCCTGTTAAGTAATCGCACAAATGTATATTTAGCTTATTAGGTTATCCATCAAACATCTTTCCTTCTGCAATGTTATTTGCTTTAACCCGGACGATTGGACAATGGTTTTATTTAAAATAGGAGAACCAAAGTAGTAACTTCCCTAAATTTCCAGTATTAAATTTAAAATTTCCATAACCATTTGCTTACTTTATATTAACAGTTACCTGCTTCTTTATCAATGAATAACCATTCAGGGCTTTTATGGAAATAGACGGGCTTTTTAAACGCTACCTGAAAGAAGATGAAAGCATCCTCTGGTCGGGACAGCCAAAGAGTGGCATCCAGATCCGGGATGCCGACATTATTCTTATCCCTATGAGCATCATTCTTATCGGCTTTTCGCTTATTCTTGATTACACGCTCCTTCATTATGATTCATCGATCGTATTTAAATTATTTGGCGGATTGCTGGCATTTGCCGGAATATATATTGGGCTGATCCGGTTTTTCACCGATGCAGCAAAACGTGCGCACACTTTTTATTGCATCACTACTAAAAGAGTAATTGTTCTTACCGGCAAGAAAAAAACAATCATCAAAACACTTCCATTAAAAAACATCGACCGGATGGATACTACTGATGAAAAGGACGGCTCCGGGTTTATTATTTTCGGCAATACGAATCCGCTGTACCCCTGGTTGCTCGGGGGATTTTATTTTACCCAGGAATCTGTGCCCGGCCTTGAATTGCTGCCTGATGTTAACCTGGTGTATAACATCATCACAAAACAGGTTAAGGTTGAGATCCCTCCTTCCCTTTCATCGGATAACCGCAGGGAGGATAAGAAAGATTTGAATTGATCGATCTTTCCAATTCAACATTCAATCAACATTGTTGCGTAATCGTCAAATCAGGAATGTTACACTCTGTGCATCATTCCGAAATAACCTTTGCACGTTATGTAAACATTTACACGGATTAAATTTAAGTAAAGCCGTCATTTTAAAATGCTATGGCACAATTTTCGTCTATAGCGGCGCAAAACACTATTCAGGAAAACCATGCAATCAGATTTTATGAAATTATACCAGGTATGTGAAGAACCTGCACCATTCGGTATCAAGATCGGAACCTCCGTTGAACGTGGATTGAAGCGACTTCGCAATGATAAAAAGAGCCGTTTTCTTATCAGGATAATTACCTGGCCTTTCAGATTGGCTATGACCCTCTTCCCTAAAAAGGCCTTTTGAATTTATTTCTGCTTCCGCTTTCATTAACTGGCTGAAGAAGAATGTGGGGGTGAAAGCAGATAATATATTTGTACTGAAAACTGCCTTGAATGCAAAATGATCTTGCTGAAAAGATTACCATCGAAATTGAACTGGTTAATTCCGATAACCAGGTAGCGGAAATTCTTCAATTACAACAATGCAATCTTCCATCTTCACTGGGTAAAGAAGAAATGGCAGACCAGGGATTTGTAACTGTTCAGCACGACCCGGAGGTTCTGAAAGAAATGAACAAGAACTCCCCTTCAATAATCGCAACACATCACCAGCGTGTCGTTGGCTATGCCCTGGTAATGACTCCTGATTTCAGAAATAAGGTTCCGGTACTGGAACCGATGTTCCGGCTCATTGAAGAATTGACCTATGAAAATTTACCACTTTCTTCATACAACTATTTCATCATGGGGCAGGTCTGTATAGAAAAAAACTACAGGGGAAGAGGATTGTTCAGCAGGTTATATACAGGTCTCCGCACCAGGCTTTCAAACCAGTATAACCTATTGATTACAGAAGTTGCCAGTCGTAATAAACGATCCATCAATTCGCACCTTCGCGTTGGCCTGAAAGTGATTCATCAATACAAGGATCTATCAGGAGAGCAATGGGAATTGATGGTTTGGGATTGGAGGGACTAAAGAAAGAAACCTGATTCGGGCAATTGACTTCTTACACTTTTGGCACAATGTCTGATAGATAAAAAATTAATTCAACCACAATTTAATTTTTTCAGCGTTTTACATACTAAACTCATTTTTCCATTACTTTTGAACTTAAACAAAATCACTACTGATGAAACAAAAAACCTCTACACTCTCCAAAAAAATTACAGGTTATTCAACGATGGCAGCTTCCCTGCTTGCGATCTCCAATATTGCTAATGGCCAAATTGTTTATACCGACGTAACTCCCGACTTTGTTGGTACTGGCAATGGGGCTAGTTATGATCTGGATTTAAACAATGATGGCACTACCGATTTCCAGGTTAACATTTCCAGTAATGGAGCTGATGTTAAGCTTTTAATAAATGCCAGTGATAACAACGCTATAGCAGGCACCAGCAGTGATCCCTATAAATACCCCTCCCTTCTCCAGGCCAATGATATAATTGGTGATGCTTTAACATGGGTAGAAGGAAATTACCAGACCATGGCAACATCCGGTTATTTTGGTAACCCTTATGGTGATTGGTTTGGAGCCGTTGACGGATATATGGGATTGCGTATAAAAGTCGGCAATGATGATCATTACGGATGGGCACGGTTTGATGTGTCTGAAGATGGAAAAACCTTTACAGTAAAAGATTACGCTTATGAATCCACCGAAGATGCTCCCATTGCAGCAGGTGATGCAGGAAGTATTGGCATTACTCCCGTTAATGCAATTGGTTACAAAGTTTTTGCAGCTAACCAATCGATTCATCTTCAACTGAAAAATAACCTTTCAGGAGATGTAACCATTACCAATTTACTTGGCCAAAGAATTAAACTCGTAGAAATCAATTCGAATGCGATGCAGATCAATATGTCGGATCAGACTCCTGGCATTTATATGGTTACCGTTCGTCAAAACGGAGAAGTATTTACCCAAAAGGTAGTAATTTAAAAGCGTCGATTAATAATCTGTTCAAGGCTGCCTCAAATGAGGCAGCCTTTTCTTTTTGTATTCAATCACCTTGATCGATAGAATCAAAAGGGTGTTAATTGATTAAATAGGGTTTTGGAGATATAAAGTAAGGTGCGGCAAATAGTTTAATCAATGATTGCGATGATGAAAACAACCTTTCAGTCCCTGGAGAATGAGTGAGGAAACTGAGACCGTCAGCACATTGATCGTTTACTGCAAAATCAAAATATCCCTTCCGGGGAACTGTCTCTTAATACATACTTTCATTTTGTAATGAAATAATTGCAAAGAATCCCTGCAAAGGATACCGGGAATATTGACAGTATAAAATTGAAAAAGGGGCATCAGCCCCTTTTCAAACAATTAACTACTGCTTACTTATAACTCTTCATTTGCAGGTCTTGGAAATTGTACCCATACATCATCACCCGGACGATCGATAGGCAATTCTCCCAGTTTATTATACCTTCTCATATCCACCCAACGATGTCCCTCAGCAAAAAGTGAATACCGGCGTTGGTTCAGAATTTCATTAGTCAATTCACCTTGCGTAGTACCTCCGGAGTAAGCAGCAAGTCCGGCCGATGCGCGAATTACATTAACGGCATCCACCGCTGCACTTGAGTTACCGGTTTGATTCATCGCTTCAGCATGAATCAGCACCAGTTCTTCATTGCGAACCATGCAAACAGGATCTACATTTGATTTATAAACCCAAACATCGTAATTGCTGGTTAGGTCATCGGCAAAGGCAGGCTCATCTCTCAAAACAGTTTTGCTGGCAACTCTCAAATCACCTGCTTCAGCATCTGTATTAAATGATGGCTGTGCGCAGCGTGCATTTGAACCCGTGGAAGAGTTCAATGGTGTATATGCATCATTAAGCAGATCGCCGCCTGACGTTGAATACACCATATATACCCCTGAGGTAAGATCACCAGCCATGTCTAAGAATGACTCGTTCAGAAGGCTTTCCACACCGGCAAAATCGCCTTTGTACAAAGTAACTCTCGCAGCTAATGCCCGGTTAAATTTTGCAAAAGTAGCAGGTGTATCAAAACCGGTGAAACCACTGGTGAGTATAAAGTTGAATTCATCACCACTATTGTTTAAATCATCATAACCTGCCTTCAGCAGATCAAGAATTCCCTGTAAGGAAGCATCATAACTGAGAAAGGGCCCGGGATTCTCAGGATCTTCCACATCAATGCGGATACCGTTCTGATACTGCATGTTGAGGCAATTGAGCATCTGTTGTGCCTGCATGGTTTTTGCAAACCCTGTATACCCATTCTTCTGCTCCGCGGTTAGTGCGGCAGAGGTATTGGCAACAGCGTGTCGGAGAATCCATCCATTGCGGACAATCCGGTAGTGGTCTGCCCAGGGATTGGTAGTGTAAAAGGTATTAGGATCAAGTACTGCAGATTCCTTTCCAAGCAAGTCGGAAGTAAATCTCGGATCGGAACCGGAATAGCGGTAGTAATCACGCCCGATTACTGACATATCATCCAGATAAGTATCGAACCGGTTCCGCATTCCTGAAAGCATACCGGTAACAAGGTTATTTAGCTCATCAACGGTTGCGTTTGCTTCAATGCCCTCCAGGGAAGGATTATTCGGGTCAACCTGTTCCTCAATTTTACAGGAATTAAAACCCGCCACAAGCATCACAACAATCATGGTGTTGAACATGCGAGATTTGATATGATTGAATTTCATGTGCTGAAATTTTTAACTGATTAGAAATTAACGGTTACCGATGCGTAGAATCTTTTAGCAGAGGGGAATGGATTTACTTCCACGCCGCTTGATATCCCATTTCTTCCGAAGTTAGATACTTCAGGATCGTAACTCGGGTAATCAAAGAAGTTCAGCGCATTGTAAGCAGACAATCCCACCTTTACTGACTGCAGCGTATTATTTGTTTTGGAATTCAGTCCGCCAAAGGTATAGTAAAGTCCAATTTCACGAAGTCTCACATAGCTTGCATCCTGAACAAATACTTCCGCTGTTGTTCCAAGCTGACTAAGGCGGTAAGGGCCATTTGCTAAAGTGCCATCAGGGTCCTGGGTAACATCGTCATAGTCAGGGCTCGTACCGAAAATATCCGTAAGCAATGTTGTAAGATTTACGTTATCGCCGCCTTGTTTCCAATGAAGTACCAATGCGAGTTCCCAGTTTTTCCAGCTCAGGTTTTCATTGAATGAAATCTGGAAATCCGGTTCTGCATCTCCCCAAACTACCAATCCATTGTCAGAGGTATCTTTTCCTTCTGTGGGGCCAATACCTACAATCTGTGTAGCACTTGCACCTTCCTGAATATAGAATGTTCCAAGAGTTGCTCCAAAGGAACCTACTGCATACGATGGAATATCAAGTTGTGTAATTTCAGATTTGTTGAACCAGAAATTGGTTTGGTTGAACCAGGTGAAATTTTCCTTCCGGATGATATCGACACCCAATCCTACTTCCAGTCCTTTATTTCTTAATTCTGCAGCATTGGTTACTTTATTAACAAAACCTGTGGAAGAGGGAACCAGTGAGACCAGCAGGAGGTCCGTAACATTCTTAATGTAATAGGTAAGTTCCACGGAAAACCTGTTATCCATAAATCCGAGGTCAGTACCAAATTCCAATTCACTTTGTCGCTCAGGTCCTACATCATTGTTACCCTGAGTAGTGTTGATCAACGAGCCTGCTGTACCTTCTATAATTGTGCTTCCCAATGAAGTGAATGCGGAACCAAAAGGAGCAAAGTTACCTGACTGTCCATAGGCTACTCTCAGCTTAAATTGATTCCAGTTATCTACACCCCAGAAAGCAAACTCAGCCAGGTTAAGTGCAGCAGATGCCTTAGGATAATAATAGATTTTATTTACGTCACCATTATTCGATGATTTGTCTCCGCGAAGGCCGGCAGTGAGTATCAGCTTATCATTGAAGTTAAACTCCAACTGACCAAAACCACCGAGATCCAACTGCTTGCTCCTGAACTGGTACAAATCAACGGATCCAGCCTGGCTTACGTTGGTTTGTGCACCAATAAGCTGTGTGGCAGTAGCGATAATGGTATTCCGTTCAAAGCTTTCACGGGTTAAGCCTGCCTGTGCACGCAGGTTAAATCCGCCTGAAGCAGGAAAGAAGGAATATACCAGGAAAGCAGATTCATTATCGTTGAAACTGGAAGTCGTACCCTGGATGGATGCACCATTAGTACCATTACCGTTCTTCTCAAATTGGAGTTCCTTTGGAAATATTGCAGTTGTTTGAAAGGTATATGCATCTAATCCTCCATTCAATATTAACTTTAAAGAATGACGGTCATTGGTAACGATCTTAGTAGTAAGGTTTGCACCACCAATAAAACGGTCAACAGCTTCATTGTTCGTCATCAGGTCGCGGGTTTGCAGAAAGTTGGCTGCACTGTACGGATTATCTGGATAGTTGCCTTCTTCATCAGCTTGCAGTTGGGCCCATGAAGGCGTTCCCGCAAAGGAAATCCCCATTGTTGTACTGGTATTGTCGTTGTTAAAATATCCGCGATCGGCAGAACTCTTAACATAATTAGTACTCACCGCGAGGTCAATCCTGTCGCTCACTTTATGATCGAGATTAAAACGAAGGCTTGTCTTGGTATATCCTGTATTTTCCACAATGCCATCTTCCGATTTATGGGAAATGCTTGTGTAAAAAGATGATTTATCTGTTGCGTTGGAGAATGAAAGACGGGTATCTGAAAGTAATCCTTTGTTTCCGTATAATTCGTTTTCATAATCGTGAAGCGTGCCCGATGATTCTGCACTTGTAAAGTTCTCCACCTCACCTTCCCCAAAACTTGCTGCTACTTTATCAGCATCCCATTCACGGGTTCCCTGTGGGTTCAGCATGGTTTGAAATCCAAGTGACTGTGTGAATTCCACATTCGCACGGTCTTTTCTGGCATTTTTTCCGCGTTTGGTAGTGATGATCACCACACCAGCCGAAGCCCTGGAACCATAGATGGCAGCAGCAGAAGCTCCTTTTAAAATTTCAATGGTTTCAATATCTCCCGGATCAATATCTGCGATCCTGTTGGAAGCATTGTCCTGATCAAAAACCGCAGTGTTTCCTCCGCCTGCTGCGTTGGAAATAGTATTAAGACCAGCAGCAATGGATGAGTTGTCAATATATATTCCATCAATAATGAACAGCGGCTGTGCCGGTGCATTGATGGAAGTGATGCCTCTCATGCGTATGCCGATACCACCTCCCGGAGCACCGGAGCTCTGGGTGATTTGTGCACCGGTAAATTTACCGTAGATGGCACCGTCAAGCGTTGACTGCGTGGTAATACCCGTGAGCTGTTTGGCAGAGATTGCTGCCACTGCATTTGCAGAATTCGTTCTTTTCACCGTAGTTGCCAAACCCGATACAATTACTTCATCGAGCTCGGTGTTTGATTCTTCAAGTGAAATATTAACGGAACCTGCAGAGGACACCGCTTTTTCCTGTGTGCGGAAACCCAGGTAAGAGAAAACCAGGGTAGCAGATGAACCGGATACATGGATACTGTATTTCCCGTTTTCATTTGTTACTGTTCCTGTATTGGTGTTTTTAACGGAGACCGTAACCCCAATAAGCTCTTCGCCCTTGTTACTGGTTACTGTGCCGTTTACATCAAACTGTGCAAAAACCGCGTTGCAAAACGCAGGTATCGCTATCAGAGTGATGCATAGCTTGTAAAAAAATTGTTTCATAAGCGTTTGGTTTTAGTGTAACAATTGTAGTGAAAATTTAATTGGAGTGAAAACTTAAATTAGAAAGATATGGACAATGAAAACGTTAATGACCTTAATTGTGGGCAATTTGAAAGTTAACCGGTAGGGTTAAACCGGAAACATTCTGAATTATTAGTTTCATGAATTGCTTCCTGATGCGCTGCATGTTACCTTCGTTTACTGATGCTGAACAAAAACTCAAGTGGTTTACTACACTTCACCATACGCGTGTATGGTATTCTGGTAGATGCAGTAAAGGGTATTCTGGTTGCAGATGAATTTCAGAATGGCCAGCGGTTTACCAAGTTTCCGGGAGGAGGATTAGAACTGGGTGAAGGAACTACCGAATGCCTTGTGCGTGAATGGGAAGAAGAACTTAAACAGCAGATTGAAGTGACGGATCATTTTTACACCACTGATTTTTTTCAGCAGTCGGCTTTTGATCCAGCGAAACAGGTGATCAGTATTTACTACAGGGTTAAAGCGCTGGAGGAGCCACTTACAAAAATTTCAACAGTGCCCTTTGATTACGGTGAAGAAAAAGATGGAGCCGCATCATTTCGGTGGATTGAAGGAGTGAATTTTCAAGAATCGATGCTAACTTTTCCAATCGATATCCGGGTAGCGAAAATGGTGAGGGAAAGTCTGTTGATTTGATGTGCCGATGGATAATGTGCGAATACAGTGATTCGTTTATGTAAAAATAATTGTCGTTATTTTCTAAAAGCGAATCAATTTTTCATTCTTTGAACGGCTTTACTTCATTAGCTGATAGCTGCCATCTCAAAGTTGATACCTCACTGCTGATACCTCAAAGCTCCTTCCACCTATCCCCCACCTGGTAAATGATTGCATGATTGGGTTTTAATGATTTGAATTGGAGCTGATAAGTGATCCCGTTGAAACGAACTTTATAATGGACGTTGTCAAAATCAGCATTGCCCCTACCTTCCCACCACCACCAATTGCCCCATTGACTGAGTGTTACTTTCAATTGATGGAGAGAATCTGCTTTCACACTTACTGCATCGGTTGGTGTCATCATGTTGTACTGGGTAACCTCATGCATATCACCCATGAATGGCTTTTTGCGAATCAATGCCAACCCTTCTTTCAAACCCGAAGGTTCATTGTAAATTCGAAACATATAAAGGCCACGGTAATTATCCGGAATATTAAGGACGACCACTTCTTCCTTATCATACCACCGAAAATCATTTAACAGGCTTTTATAGATCCGGTCATTTTCAGCCCACCAGCCATTTATTTTCAACAGGAAAAAGACAGTAATTACGACAGTTGCAGCAGCTATTCCATAAAAAAACTTTTTTGGAAGCAACGAGAACAGCAGTGCCATCATCATCCAGAAAAAGACAGCCGCCAAATAACCATACCGGTCATTTTCACCATAGAGCAGTGTTACCATATATAATGTGATCACAGGAGTGAGGGCGGCAAAAAATAACAGTGCACTCATGCTGATAAGTTTCAACTGCACTTTTATTTTCCTGAAGGAAACAATACCGAATAAAAATGCGGCAACAAGCACTCCATACATGACATAGAGAAATACAGTGCTTTCAATAAATGAAAATATTTTCATCTGGAAACTATAGTCCCAGAAACGAAAAAATAATAAGTATTTAAGCAGGTACTTAAAATATTTGGACGCGATATCCACAAAATTGATGTTGAGATGAACTGCCGCTCCATAATGACCAACCCATTCATTCAACAAAAACTTATTGAGGACGAAGAAAAAAACAATGAGCACAAATTGCGGAGCAAGCAAAAGCGTTAATCGCTTATAAGAAATTTTCAACGAAGTACTATCCATCATCCAGATTACTGCAATGATAAAGGAAAGTGCAGGTGTTGCAAGAGCAATTTCAAGTGTAAACAATGAAAGAAGGAAAAGCCCGTGTACCTGCCACAAGTACTTCGTATGTCCTGTTTCCAGGAATGAGATGGACCGCAACAAAAGTAGCAGCATAAAAAAAGTAGCGAGCAGGTAATGGATACAAACCCTCCATACCAGCACTTCAGCATTGTATGGTGAAAGGAGAAACAAAACACTCCCTGTTAAGGCGATCAACTGCGCAGGACGAACAGTATATTTTTCTAACAGCCGGTTAAACAGCCTGTACGCCAGCCAGCCATTTGCACCATGTAATAATGAAAACACCAGGTACCAGCCCCAGCCATTGGTACCAAATATCTTATAGACTGAAAAGAAAAAAAAAGCCGCTACCTGCTGGTTAGCATGCCAGCCAAATGTGGTGAATATATCCAGATAGGAACCCTGATCAAATTTCTCCTGCCATCCACAAAAATCTGTAACAAAGCCTGCCTGCCGGGTGGGGAAATAAAAAGCAAGAACCAGCACGGTAAAATATACAAACACCAAAAAATTATTTTGCTTCATTCAGCAGTTGCAGTTGTATCATCAGTTTATTTGCACTCGCTTCAATTCCAATAAATTCATAGGATTATTCGGGAAACCCTTAATGTTCTTTTGCACAAAACGTAACACCTGGTCATAATACAATGGCACTACCGGCG
>JBDSEW010000400.1:0-9007 GCA_039919825.1 Chitinophagales bacterium
ATCAATATATGATTTGCCACTGATGTCGTACAAATAAATCCCTTCGGCCCTGTCAATTTCCAGCATCATCGGTGCATCAGATGTTTGCGCCAGGTGTCTCAAAAACAATTGCCGGTTGGAAAGCATAGGTATGAAATATCTTATTTAAGCGGCAACAAAGTACGCCGATTAAAATTTTACATCCATTTTTGTCGGTACTAAATCCGAGCACTTGAAAAAAATTCTTCGTAGGGTACACTATATCAATACTCCTGTGATCAAAGAAAAAAGGGAGCTGCACCTGGTATTAGTGAACCTCCAGAATAAGGTGTGGAACCCGGTATTTGTGACCGGAACCATCACATTTGTTTGCTCAATGCTTTTCAGGGGGTTTTTGAATGCTGAGCTCGCCGTGATCCCACTGGCATTATCAACATTCATTTTATTTGCCGGTGTTTGGATATTATCCGCAAATGGAATGGTGGTGTTTGACAAAATTGAATCGAATTGCTATTGCAGCTACAAACACCTGGGATATCTTCAAAAAGTATATACCTATCCACTTACTTCTATCGATAAAATCCTTCTCGAAAAAGATACCAGCGGTAGATATAGCATCCTGTTTCTGAAAGATGATGGAATTACCATCAGGATAGCTGAATCAGGAGATGGAGAGTCTTTATCATTTGTTGCTGCGGAATTATCCAGGTTTTTGAAGATTCCTTTGGACGTTTAAATGCTAATTGCACTTAACCTTATAATATTCCAGCGTATCCATTTTTCTTTTTTACCAAAACGATTACTTTTGCATTCCTTTCGCAAACGGCTGATCCAACAGTTTACGGCTTAAAGGAATGGTTTCGGTGGGGTAGCTCAGTTGGTAGAGCAACGGACTGAAAATCCGTGTGTCGCCAGTTCAATTCTGGCCCTCACCACTTAATAATGATACCAGAACCACGTATCACCACATAAAATAAGGCGCTGCTTAATTGGCGCCTTTATTTTTTGAAATACAGACAAGATCAGTTTTTACCGGCGTACACTATAGCATTCTTTCGCTCCAGCTTTTCATAATAGGCGCAAAACTCCCTGATCTGGCATTCTGAACACTTTGGCGTTCGGGCTACACAAACATAACGCCCATGTAATATGAGCCAATGATGGGCTAAATTGATTTTATCTTCGGGAATGTGTTTAATCAACTGCATCTCCGTTTGATAAGGATTCCTGGCAGCTTTTGTCAATCCCAATCGTGCTGATACTCTGAACACATGTGTATCCACGGCCATTTTCGGCTGGTTGAAGATACAGGATGCAATAACATTAGCAGTCTTTCTACCTACTCCCGGAAGCTTTTGCAACTGATCTACATCGGACGGCACTTCGCTATTGAACTGAACCACGAGCATTTTGGCCATTCCAACAAGATGTTTCGCCTTGTTATTGGGATAGCTGATGCTTTTTATCAGTGGGAAAACATCCTTTGGTTCTGCCTTTGACAATGTTTCAGCGTCAGGAAATTTTGCAAACAAAGAAGGTGTAGTCATATTCACCCGCTTATCCGTGCATTGCGCTGAGAGAATTACTGATACCAGCAATTGAAAAGGAGATTCATAGTCCAACTCCGTAGCAACATTGGGTTGATGCTGGCTAAAGTAATTCAGAATACCATCGTAGCGCTCCTTAAGGGTCATGCCCAAAGATATAGAATGCACAATAGTCACAATACGTCATTTAAAAACCAACGTAAGAACATAACTATCCCATCAGTTTTCGAATGAAATTTTCTAACGAAGTTGCGGATTCAGCAAAATTTCAAAAGGCATTAAGCATGGCTTTCTTCATGGGCGTTTTCCTTACTGAAATCAAGAATGATGTTTACCGATGATTCGCTCGGCTCCATTTCTTTTATATCCAGGGAACTGCTTGTTTCTGCAAACTTCTGAAACAAATGAGATGCTGCTGCATCTTCTGTAATCCATTGCTTAATATTGAAATCTTCTTCCGGGGTGGTTTCGCGGTAGATAAAGCGGATTAAATCAAGAGGTGTAAAGTTGTGTGTCATAGGCATTTTATCGTTTGTTCCATTTTAAAAAGAACTCCCTTACAACGATGTTCTTAAAGGTTATTGTATCAGCGCGATTATTTTTTTGCTTATCAACAAACAGCCGCAAACATCCTGCAATGCCAGTAGCACTAATACTACAGGTTAACTGGCTCTACGGCAGGTCATTTATTGATGTTTCGTTTTCGGCCTTCTTTTATACGCTCAGATGAAAATAGCCGCCTGAAATATGGCTGTATTAAATAAAAACGAGTCCATTTAACATCTAAATGGAGCGTTCCGTCAATTCGTACATTCTGGAATTTCTCCGGGCGTTGATTATGGAACTGTGACAGACGGATAGTTACTTAAAGTCATAACAGGCAAAATACCAATACCAGAATTACGCCTCAGGGGAAAAATCATTGCAATTACTATCCCGATGCTAAAGTGCGATTTGTTTCTCCTTTTGCATTTTCCTGAGGTTAATCAGCGCATAGCGCATGCGACCAAGAGCCGTATTGATACTCACATTTGTGACGTCAGCAATCTCTTTGAAACTGAGATCGGCGTAGTGACGAAGTATTACTACTTCTTTTTGCTCTACCGGCAAATGATCCACCATTTCCCGAACTTTTTGATGCGACTGTTGCCGAATCATCATCTTTTCAGGGTTGCCGTCGGCGAATTGCAGTACGTTAAAAATATCGAAGCCTTCAGGAGTAGTGATCTGCGGCGTACGTTTGGTTTTCCTATAAAAATCGATACAGAGGTTATGTGCAATCCGCATCACCCAGGGCAGGAACTTACCTTCCTCCTGGTATTGTTGTGCCCGTAGTTTTTTAACCACCTTGATAAAGGTATCCTGGAATAAATCTTCGGCCAGGTACTGGTCACGAACAAACATGAAAATGGAAGTGAATACTTTACTTTTGTGCCTCCTTATTAAGATTTCCAGGGCTTGTTCATTTCCATGCATGTACTGAAGCACAAGGGCTTCGTCGTTGAGAACCTGAGTTTGCATTTCTACGGCGTTTTTGATCCCCGACAAGTCGGAGAGGTGAAAAATGACCGCTTTCAAACAGATGAAAGCAGCTTTAAAAAATCAAAACGTGTAGATGTCAGGTCAGTAGCATGAAAATTTTGGTAGAGAAATCCTACACCACCAGCGTGGAATAGGCAAGACTTTCTAAAAAATGATTAAAAAAAAATTCAAACGGCCAGTTTCTAAAATGGCAACATTTACCTTAAGAATAGAAAAAACAGTTAAACGCTGCAAAGTTACACCATTGAAAATTAAAATATTATTTCAGATGGTGTACAATTTAAGAATGACTGAACTTAATGGTGTAGAATTGCAACTTATAGATGATGCCCTTGTTTTGGTAGTGTAAAACGTGTTGCGATAATAGATGAAGGTTTAAATTAAAAGGTTGCTTTAGATAAATAATGAATCAAATATCAAATATAATTTCCGAAAAACCAAATGTCAGGGGTTTTGAAAAAAATATTTTTATTAAGGGGGCTCGAACGCACAACCTGAAGAATATTGATGTGGCCATTCCACGGAACAAGTTGGTGGTAATAACCGGTGTTTCAGGATCTGGAAAATCCTCACTCACAATTGATACGTTGTATGCAGAAGGACAGCGCCGGTACGTAGAATCTCTTTCTGCTTATGCACGGCAGTTTTTGATGCGGATGAACAAACCGGATGTTGATTATATAAAAGGCATATGCCCTGCAATAGCCATTGAACAACGGGTAGGCACCAGAACCTCGCGGTCAACAGTTGGCTCCCTCACCGAAATTTTCGAATACCTGCGGATACTCTATGCGCGTATCGGAAAAACAATTTCACCGGTTTCAGGAAAGGAAGTAATTAAGCATGATGTAAGTGATGTAGTTAATTATGTTAATACTTTGAAGGATGGAACCGTTGTGTATGTGCTGATTCCATTCAAAAAAATTCACCACAGGAGCGTTAAGGAAGAACTGAATGTGTTGCTTCAAAAAGGATTTGCCCGTATCCGGCTTGGTGAAGAAATATTAAAGGTTGAAGACTTTCTTTCTACTTTAAAAGTAAAGGATGAAGCAAAGATTGCTGAAAAAATCAGCATTGTAATTGACAGGATAGCATGGAAGAAAGACGAAAAAGATAATCAGACACGACTTGCGGATTCTGTTCAAACTGCTTTTTTTGAAAGCGAAGGTGATTGCATTATTTATTCCCATGAAGATGGCGGGCATCATTTTTCAAACCGGTTTGAGCTGGATGGGATGCTTTTTGAAGAGCCCACTCCGCAGTTTTTCAGTTTCAACAATCCATTTGGTGCATGTAAAAAATGCGAAGGATTCGGGTCGGTAATTGGAATTGATGAAGACCTTGTAATCCCGAATAAAAATCTTAGTGTATTTGAAGGTGCCATTGCCTGCTGGAAGGGAGAAAAAATGAAAGAATGGAATGATGAATTGATCCGCTATTCCCGTAAATCAGATTTCCCCATCCACAGGGCTTACAAAGACCTGGCTGAAAAACAACGGCAACTTCTATGGGAAGGCAATCAATATTTTCATGGGCTCAATGAGTTTTTCAAGTACCTCGAATCTCAAACTTATAAAATTCAATACCGGGTAATGCTTTCCCGTTTTCGTGGAAAAACAGTTTGCCCCGATTGCAAGGGAACCCGTTTGCGAAAGGACGCTTCTTATGTGAAAGTAGGCGGAGTTTCTATTATTGAAATTGTATTAATGCCCATTTCAAAAGTGTTTGAACTCTTCCGTCAGCTTAAATTCTCCCCAATGGAATTGGAGATTTCCAAAAGGATTCTGGTGGAGATCAATAACAGGCTGCTGTTAATGATGGAAGTAGGGCTGGGATATCTGACCCTGAATCGACTGTCATCAACTCTTTCCGGTGGGGAAACACAACGCATTCATCTAACCCGAACCTTAGGCAGTAATCTTACAAGCTCTCTCTATATTCTTGATGAACCAAGCGTAGGACTGCATCCACGTGATACAGCACAACTGGTAAAAGTGTTGCATAAATTACGTGACCTGGGTAACACAGTAATTGTAGTGGAACATGAAGAAGAAATCATGCGCAACAGTGACCACATCATCGATATGGGACCCCTCGCTGGTATTCATGGAGGTGAAGTGATCTACAATGGAAATTTTGAAGACATCTTCACGGATAAAGAAAGTCTTACCGGAAAATACCTGACCGGAGTCCTCGAAATTCCTGTACCACGGCAAAGAAGGAAATGGATGAATTCGCTTGAACTGACCGGAGCCTCTGAACACAACCTGAAAAATATTGATGTCACCTTTCCATTGAATACCATCACGGTTGTTTCAGGCGTAAGTGGATCCGGAAAAACCACACTGGTGAAAAAAATTCTTTACCCAGCTTTACAAAAACTGATTGGCGGATTTGGAGAAAAGCCAGGCCTGTTCAGGGAATTGAAGGGTGACTTCAAAATGATTTCACAGGTGGAAATGGTAGATCAGAACCCGCTTGGGAAATCTTCACGATCGAATCCTGTTACTTATATCAAGGCCTACGATGCCATCCGCGATCTGTATGCTGAACAACGGGCTTCGAAAATAAAAGGATACAAGCCAAAGCATTTTTCATTTAACGTGGAAGGCGGGCGTTGTGAAACCTGCAAGGGAGAAGGAGAGATTGTTGTTGAAATGCAATTTTTGGCTGACGTTCATCTGTTGTGTGAAGATTGCGGAGGAAAGCGGTTTAAAGAAGAAGTGCTGGAAGTAAACTACAAGGAAAAAAATATCGCCGATGTGCTGGAAATGAGTGTCGATGAAGCACTCGAATTTTTCTGGGAGGAAACAGATATTGTCACTCGTTTACAGCCACTCGCTGATGTAGGATTGGGTTATGTAAAACTTGGGCAATCATCGAGCACACTCAGTGGTGGTGAGGCACAACGTGTGAAGCTGGCCTCATTCCTTGGAAAAGGCAATTCCAACAAACCTGTACTGTTCATCTTTGACGAACCCACAACCGGTTTACACTTTCACGACATCAGTAAATTACTTCGTTCATTCGAAATGCTGATCGAAAATAATCACTCTGTCATAATCATCGAACACAATATGGAAGTGATCAAATGCGCCGACCACGTGATTGACCTTGGTCCTGAAGCTGGAAATGACGGGGGCCACCTGGTATTCCAGGGAACACCGGAAGGGTTGGCACATGTAAAAGAATCATGGACAGGCAGGTTCCTTAGAAAGCATCTTGAAAGTTGACAAAAGATTTTTCGAGGACATCGGCAACTAAGCAATGAATACTGTGCAGGATGGACAGATTCTTCGTTGTATGCGGAATAACCATTCTATTTGAACGATTTTCCTTTGAAAACAGCGGGACGTTTTTCTAAAAATGCGGCTGTTCCTTCTTTAAAGTCTTCGGTACCGATGCATTTTGAAAATTCGTCGATCTCCAGTTCGAAGCCATCTTCCTCCTTATTGAAGTATGAATTTGCACAGGCAATAACCTGGTTAACCACCAATCCAGATTTCGATTTTATCTTATTCAGAATTGTATTGCATTTTGGCAGCAACTCTTCCTGGGAGGTAACATAGTTTACCAGTCCATATTGCAGTGCTTCAGCAGCCGTAATCAGATCGGCTGTAAGGAGCAATTCAATTCCTTTGGCTTTTCCGGCATACCGGAGCAATCGTTGCGTGCCACCGTAACCGGGGATTAAACCCAGGTTTATTTCCGGTTGACCAAACTTTGCATTGTCACTTGCAACACGCATATGACAAGCCATTGCCAATTCACAACCACCACCCAGTGCAAATCCATTTACAGCAGCAATCACAGGCTTTGGGGCGCTTTCAATTTTGTTGAATACACGATGACCATTCGCAGACATTTCTTTCGCCTGTTCTGGTGTAAATGAGGTGAACTCTGTAATGTCTGCTCCTGCTACAAATGCTTTTGCTCCTGAACCTGTAATGATCACTCCGCGTATTTCATCGTTGTCGTAAACATCGTCAAATACTTTATCGAGTTCGTTAATTACACCACGATTAAGGGCGTTCAACTTTTCTGGGCGATTGATAGTGATGGTGAGAATGCCTTCAGAAAGATTTGTCAGCAAAAATTGGTACATCATAGGTGATTTTAGAGTTTTAAAAGCAAACGGTTACAAGTTTCCTTTTATGGTGTTTCAGAAGTTTCTGTGTGCAGCCACCCAATCGTGAATATAACCTGAAATTTCCTGGGTTGAAGTTCCCGGAGGGAATAACTTACCCACTCCCATCTCCTTTAGATCCCTCATATCTTCTTCAGGAATAATTCCTCCACCGGTTAGCAGCACATCACCCATTTCTTTCTCTTTCATCAGCCTGATTATTTTTGGAAAGACCGTCATGTGGGCACCCGAAAGAATGGAAACGCCGATCACATCTACATCTTCCTGCAAAGCTGCGTTTACCACCATTTCAGGTGTTTGGCGTAAACCTGTATAAATTACTTCCATCCCAGCATCGCGAAGAGAAGAGGCAATTACTTTTGCGCCACGGTCATGACCATCCAAACCAACTTTAGCAACAAGTACCCGAACAGGACGGTTTATTTGATTAGCAGCCATTGAGCGTTATCAATTGATGATTCAAAAATTCATTTTTTCTTCTTCGGTTTCTTCTGATCTTTCTCTTTCTTTTCTTCCAGTTTTTTATCCACCACATTCCGGTCAAGAAAATCATTCAGCTTCTCTACCGAAACATTTGAAATAATTTCCCCGAACTCGTTCACGCGTATATCCAGTCCCTTTAGTTCAGGATTTACCTGTGCTTCGTCGATTTGATTTTTTTTATTTTTCATGGGAGTCAGGTTTCGGCTGTCAGGTTTCAGCTATCAGGTTAAGGTGATCATTTTATCAAATGTTGTTGTAGCTGCTTTTATTCTTCGGAGAGTTTCTTCTTTGCCAAGAAGGGAAACAATTTCAAAAACGGCGGGGCCATTTTTTGTTCCAATCAGCATTACCCGAAGCACCGGCAAAATATCCCCTGCTTTAAAGTTGTTACTTTTCAGAAAAGCGTGCAGGAATTCATCTATCCGTTGCATAGTATAGTCCTGCAAAAGATTCAATTCTCTTTCCAATAGCTCAAAGTTCCTTCTTACTGCTTCGTTCCACTTACCTTTAACGATGGTGGCATCAAAGTCAACCGGGGCAATAAAGAAGAAGGAAGAGTGCTGCCAGAGTTCTGTAGTTAAAGTGCAGCGCAGCTTTACTACTTCACAAACCTGTTCGATGTAATCCTGCGATGCAGCAATTCCATTTTCATTTAGAAAGGGAGTTATAAAAACAGCTAGTTCTTTACCACTCTTTTGCTTCATGTACTCATGGTTGAACCATTTCGCTTTTTCAAAATCGAACTTAGCACCTCCCTTATGAATCCGATCAATTGTGAATTCATGAATCAGCTCAGACATCGAAAGTATTTCATTGCTTTCCGAAGGCGCCCAACCAATAAATGCCAGCATGTTTGCAAAAGCTTCCGGAAAAAAACCGCGTTCACGAAATCCCACTGACTGTTCGCCCGAAGCAGGGTCTTTCCAGTTAAGCGGAAATACCGGAAAACCTAAACGGTCGCCATCCCGTTTGCTCAGCTTTCCATTGCCGTCGGGACGAAGTATTAGCGGTAAATGTGCAAATTCAGGCCGTTCCTTTTCCCATCCAAAAAATTTATACAGCAGATAATGAAGTGGTGCTGATGGCAACCATTCCTCACCACGGATCACATGTGTGATCTTCATCAGGTAGTCATCCACGATATTGGCAAGGTGATAAGTAGGCATGCCGTCACCTTTGAACAATACCTTATCATCGAGCTGGCTTGAATTTACTACTACTTCACCACGGATTAAATCGCAGAATTTCACTTCTTCGTTACCAGGAATCTTTACGCGAATTACATAGTTATCGCCGCGTTCAATCCGCT
>JBDSEW010000441.1:0-10249 GCA_039919825.1 Chitinophagales bacterium
AGATAAGATACGGATAGTAAAGTTGGTAGAATAACATCCAGCCACGGTATTTACAACACATGAAGAATAATGGCCTTTGTTTACTCTTGATTTCCTTGCCTGTAGTAACACCTTGTTTATGATATATGATGCTCTGGTAACTGTATCCATGCTTCCAGCCCTTACGGATGCCCCTCACTTCCCAATCCATCTCCTCAAAATACGCATAGTATAGATCATTCATTAGCCCTACCTCTTCCAGGAACTCCTTCACCGTAAAGATTGATGCGCCATATACATAGTCAAACTTCACATCATCATTGTCATATTGTCCTTTATCCACTTCTTTCAAGCCCAGGTGGTAGGACCAGGTAGTCCATTTATTGAACATCCCGCCAATGGCATTGATCTTATCAGGCCAGCGGTACCATCGTAATTTAGATCCGATCATTCCCACTTTTTCACCTTTCGATTTATACTCGGCTGCCTTGTTTACGAGGTGTTTTAAGGCATCGTAATCCAATGTGGTATCGTTGTTCAGAAGCCACACAAAATCGGCATCTCCCTTTCTCAGCGCATAACGTGAGCCTACATTGTTGCCTCCCGCAAATCCTATATCGGATTTTGCCTGCACAAATATCAGTGGATACTTAAATGGAGCCTGCGGGTTCGACTCCACCTGCTGCTGCAATACATGTTCGCGAACGGTATCACCACCACTTTCCGCTTCATCTACGTAATAGGTAGTCCATACAGCAGGCTTATTGCAATAGGGAAACGAAAATTTACGGATCTCTTCAGGAGGATTGAAGCCAATAGTTCTTGTTCCGTTGGCCCACTCTTTAATTATTTGAAGGGAAGCCGGAGTGTTATTGTCCACCACTACCACCTGGAAATTTTTGTACGATTGCTTGGCTAAACTTTCAAGCGTTTCAACGGTGTTGTCGTGGCCGTTGAAGTTTACAAGAACGATGTATATTTTTGTTTGATTCATTCCGAATAAGATTTAATAACAAATAATTGAAGCTGTTTGAAATTGATCAAACGAATATCACTCAAGTAAAAGCCCCATCCTAAATCCTTCCCCCAAGGGGAAGGACTTCCCTCCTTCGTGGCAAAAGTGTCACTAACCATTGCCCTAAAAACCTTTTTTAAATGAATCATAGGTGCTTCTAATGGAATTCAAGTTCGCTTACTGAAGCAGGGATTAAAGAAGTAAAGATTACTTCCTTTAATCTAATTTTTTCAATCTTTATACTCATCTTAAAAATTGTTTCCCTAACGACCTCCTCCTATTCTGGATTGTCAAATCGTATATTTTGTTTCCATTCATCATATATCTCTGATAATTCTTTATTGTTGATCGCAATAAATTCACCTCATCTTTCTTGAAAATCAATTGGATAACCCCAAAGATTATTCAGAGAGTTATTTATTGCCCGCTTTACCTTATCGTCATTGTAATTTACATGCGGCCATTTCTTTAAAATTTTATTTACCTCACCTCTTTCAAACCAAATAGAATCGCCCAATCAGGAATAAATGGACCATTTACAACTGCGTTTAAACACTGCCGAAATATCTCTTGCTGTTTGTTAGTTAATTTTATTTCTTCCACAAATTAAAGTTTAGCATTGTTGCCAAATAATGACTTGTAACAATTCACTATTGACCATTCACCCCTTCACCCAATTGCTTAAATCACGATTAAGCAACTTGCCCAGCTTCATCACATCGTCCCTGAAAATGCCCGCAAGAAACTTACGCTCTTCAGCAGTTATTTTGGGGAGGTCCTTATCCGTATAAAATGTTTTCTTGAATTTGGATTTCACTGATTTCGGCAAAACACCTTTCAACCAGTCCTTTATTTTTTTCTGGGTATTCAGTTTTCCGATGAGTTTGTTTTTGGGAATGAAGGACGGATTGAATTTTTGCGAGTAGTCAATATCCACATTGGGATCTACTCCCAGAAAAGAAAACATGTCCTTTACTACAGCTCCTGCATCGTTCTTAAAATCATCAAACACGTAGATTCGCCGCTGTCTTTCCGGAAAAATTTCAATAAACCGCTTTACCTGTTCGGCATACATTCCGATTTCCACATACAAATTGGAAATGCCCCAGCCTTTTGGATCGCGTGCCATATCTTTTTTTAATGCAGTCATAAAATCATCGGTTTCATAACCAATGCGCAGGTCCATCAGGTAATGACTGAAGGCACGGTCGATGGGATTGCGTAGCATCATGATCACTTTTGCATCCGGAAATTTTTTGAAGATATTTTTTGCAGCTTCGTGCGAATACAAATAGGAATTGGTGATCTCTCCTACCGCTTTTTCCTCCTTTACATTCTTAAACAGTTTGGCATACTGGTCCCAGTCTTTCACAAATGCATGAAAGATACCGTCGCTCATATCGGTATCTAAGAATTTAGTAAGGTCTTTATTCAATGAACGCGCATAGTTCGGCCGGAATTTGGTGTTATCAATATCCGTAGAAAAGTGATGGGTTTCTTTTATGGGTGCCATGTAGATCTGCGGATGCATCTTCATGTACTCATACAGTGAAGTTGTGCCTGACTTTGCTGCACCCACCACAAAAAAATTTGGAAGCTTATTGTTCTGCGTTGTATTGGTTGTCATTTTCATTTTTTATTTCGCTCTGTCACTTTTTATTCGTGCGTTATGCTAAATATCAATTAAGCGCTAAGACGCCAAAAATTATTGTCAATCTTCTTCTTTTTCTTTATCAATATCATTTCATCCAATTGCTCAAATCTCTCTTAATCAGATCCTGAAGTTTAAGAATATCTTCACGATAGATCTTTTTCAAAGCCATCCGCGTTTCTTCATTCATCTCTTTCTTTTCAAGATTGTATTTGTAAACCGTACTCTGCACCTTCAACCGCATCTTCCTGCGCAGCTCTTTGGGTAACAGGTTTCCTAAGAATTTTTTTATTGGATTGGGTTTCTTCAAAAACCTGTTCAACGCTTCAGACTTCGGTTCACCACTTACATTTAAATTATCTCCGAAGCTCAATGGAATCCGGTCAATTTCTAAAAAGTCTTCGAGCGATGCTACCAATCCTTCAGGATCAGTGCGCAAATCCTCGCTGAGATACACTTTCACTTTTCTGAAATTTTCCAGGTAGGCTTTCACCTGTTTATAATAGAGTCCGCGCTCTGTATATTGATAATCGAAATGCCAGTTCTCCGATTTTCGTTTGCTTTCAATTTCTAAAGCTGCTTCGAATTCCAGTGTTTCGGCACTATCGCGCAGCTTGTGCATGTATTGGGAAAAGGCCCTGTCTACAGGATTACGCAATGCCATCACGACATTCACACTTTGCGGATCAGGATGTATGCGCAGGATATTCGCAATAGTTTTTTCGTAGAAAAACAAATACGTAGTGGAGGACTCACCGCGGATCTTTTTATCCCTTCCTTCCTCAAACAAAGACAGGTATTCATCGAGTTGATTTACGAGGAAACGCGGCCTGGTAACGAGTTTGCCATTGTTAATAAACGAAAGTTCCTCCTCCGGCCAGGCAAAATAACCAGGCTCCTTCTTTTTGCTCATGAATACCTGTGGATGTTGGTCAAGGGCATAGTGAAGTGTGGTGGTGCCTCCTTTAGCGGCACCCACCATCAATAAATTTGGCCAGAGGTCTTTTTTGTTCATTATAGGTATCAGGTATCAGGTATCAGGTATTAGGTATTAGGTATTAGGTATCAGGCTTCAGATGTCAACTGTCAGCTAAATTTCCTTTAAGGATTATGAGTTTATTATCCTACTGTTCATTTTAATATTTAGCTAGCCGCAAATTTTACTATTGACTATTCATCATTCATCCCGGCTGAGCCGGGACATCCATAACTCACCGATACCATGTACCCAAATCACGGTGAATTAATTTTTCCAGCTCCAGAATATCATTCATGAAAAATCTATCAATCAGTTCCTTTTCCTTCTTTTTATCCAGTTTGGCATTTTCTACTGCTGCTGAATTTTTTTGGGTAATGAACCTCTGTAGTCCTTTTTTTGCACCAGCGGGAAGTAGCTTGCCTAAAAAATTTCGCACCGGGTTTTTTTTCCTGGTAAGTTCATGAACCGCTTTATTTCTTGGTGCAGCAGCTTCATTGCTTTTGATCTGAAGATTTAGTTCCACTCGTTTGACTCCTAAAAAATCCTGGATGCGGTTGAAAGTCGCATTCCTGTTTTTGATGAAGTCATCTTCAAAAACCAGGAAGAGCATGTTTTCTTCCTTGAAATATTTTCTGAACCTGTTTACCTGTTCTGTGTAATATCCACGCGAAAAGTAGCTGAAGTTGAATTTTTGCGCGGGATTGCTTTTGAGCCTTTCCGATTCTGTATCAATGGCCTGGTCAAAAGAAAGGTCTTCGAAGCCTTTCCGTTGCGACATCAGGAAATGTGAATATGCCCTGGACACCGGGTTCCTGAAAATAAAGATCAACTTCACATTTTCTCCAATTGTTTCATAAATGCGCTGTGCAGCCTTTTCTTCATACATCATGGCAGGATCAACTTCTCCAACAGCGCGCTGCCCTCTGCACTCGCTGAAATACTCCTGCTCATAAAATTTTTGTCCCTTTGCGAATTTTTCATCATACACAAAGAACTTCGTCTCCTTCACTTTTTGCGGAAGGAAGATATCAGGATGTTGTTTAAGTATTTCGTAGAGCGTAGTGGTTCCAGCCTTTTGTGCGCCTACACACAGGAAATTCGGTACTGCCATTAAACACTAACCGGTTTTTATTCCAAGTGCCGCAAATGTAAAGAAAAAGTAGTGGGAATAGCCGGACAGCAACATCATTATCAGGTCAATGAAGTTTTTAACCTTAATATATCAGCAATGAATAAATTTCGAATTTTACACTTCGAATTGCGGAAGCTCAGTTAGTTAAACAAGCCTTTAATGCCTTACGTCCAAAAGTCTTACCTCTTGCATTTCAAAAACAGCGCCTGCCAGTTACTCAATCGTATTCACCTGATCATCAATGGCATCATCTCTGTCTCCCTTTTTCTTCTTTTCTGTTTTCAATGCCTGGCGAAGTTCCTGCAAAAATTTCTTAGGAGAGACATTGAACAGATCTTTTACGTCGAGCGTATAAAATCCGTAGTATTTCTTAATGAGGAAGAAAGGAATAATATTCATTACAAAAACACCGAATGTATTGACACAGGCAGCACCTACAGCGCCAAAACGGGGAATAAGCACCAGGTCAAGTATCACTGCAACAATGGTTGCTCCTACCATGATATTGCGGTTGAGCTTCTGCTTGCCTGTCATGATGAGTACATTATTGACAGGACCGGTCGCAGCATTAATAAACTGACCAATAGCAAGTATGATCAGCGACAAGCTACCTTCTATAAAACCTTCACCGAAAACACCCATGATATAAGGTGCCCCAATTATTACGATCGCCAGAATGGGTGCAGAACACCAGAAGATAATTTTTGTTACAAACTGCGCCGACCGCTTCAGTTCTTCCATCTTACCCTGTGAAAACAACTCCGCAAATTTGGGTGCGGCAGGAATCAGTAACGCTATTAATGCAATACGTGTTACGGTAGCCACTTTAAAAGCATTGCGGTAAATACCCACATCTTCTATGGTTGCATAACGACCGAGAATAAAGGTGTCTGCATAACCCCTTATCAGGGAAGCAAAGGCAGCGACAAACAAAGAGATACCGATCCAGAATTTTTCCTTAAAGTTGATCCCAGATTCAGCCTGGGTTGAAAAGTATTTTGAAAATTTAAACCACCAATATAAACTCAGCGCACCGGTGAGGGTGATAAAGGATACATACGTTACTACCGGTACATACAAATCGCGGCGGGAGGTAAACAACACAATTGATCCGAGAATAAGAATACCGAATATGAAGTTACTTACATTATGAAGAAAAGCATATTCCTTAATTTTCTTTAGTCCGCGGATACCACCCGTGCTGATCTGGAAAACTGTTAGTGGCAACAGTGCAAGCGCTGCAATCTGGAAATAAGGAAAAAGCTCCGGCTTCTTGAAAATATCCCCTGCTATCTCTTCCGCAAAAAGATAAATGATGGCAGAAATAAATAAGCTGAGTGGAATAGAGATCATCATCGACTTGTTGTACAAATCCTTGATGTGTCCCCATTGCTTTTGCACAAAATATTGGGCGCCGAAACGGGTCATCAGTGTGTCGGAACCCAGTTTGGAAATACTGTTGCTGAAGTTCATCAGCGACTGGCAAAGGTTGTAGATACCAGTGCCTGCTGCTCCGGTGGTTCTTGACAGCATTACCGCAAAGACCCAGTTGAGACCCATGCCAATGAACCGCGTGGCAAAAGCAGAAAGTCCGCCTTTAAAAATCTCCTTACTATGACCGTCTTGTTTTATTGTATCCGGGTCTATACGCTCAGTTTCCATATCTTCTGGGGTGCAAGCAATTGCACTTATTTATGCCTGATTTAAATCTATCCGGTTGAATTCTGCAACCGGATCATTTTAGCCACTCACTCAGATTCCGTCCTGTAATAACTGAAAGCTTATCTATATCGTCCCTGAAAAATTCAATCAAACGTTCTCTCGTTTCAGGTTTCATGGGTGTTGTTGTTTCCATGAAGTTTTTGGTGAAGAATTCATTTGTTCTCACGCCTTTTCTTTTCGGGTTGAATAGTTTATATCCCTTTTTGAAAATATTGTCTGACATAAACAACCAGCGGAGAACAGGGTTCTTCCATTTCTTACCACCCTTGTTCCACTGCCGTGTGTAGTCAATCTTAACATTCGCATCAACACCCAGGTATTCAAAAACTCCCTTTAGCACTTTCTCCGGATTACTCCTGAATTCATCATACCACATGATGTGTACATTAGGGAAACTTTCCAGGTACGATTTAACAGCAGCTTCATACAAACCCATCGATTTATACTGCATAAACAGGGTTGAATGATTGATATAGCGTTCTTCTTCCATTGCCAATGCCTCCTCAAAAGAATACTTCTCCTCAGGATTGTTAATATGCACAAAATTGTAGGCAGAATAAGCACGCTCTACCGGGTTACGCAGGATCATCATGATCTTTACATCAGTGCCCAGGTACTTTTTAATTTGCTGAATGGCCTCTTTGTAAAAGAAGAGGTACATCACGCTTGCTTCGCCAATTGCTTTTTTCCCGTTCGATCCATCAAAAAGCTTCACATACTGATCGTAATCCTCCACCCACTTTTGAATTCTGCCCTTCACTTCATTTGCTACAAAAAACTGGGGCTCTTTTACTTTTGGCATAAAGATATCAGGGTGCTGTATCATATAATTGTACAGCGACCGTGTAGCCGATTTTCCTGCTCCTACTAATAAGAAATTGGGTAAGGGCATTTTAGTTTTTAGTTGAAATTTTTAAATGTTAGTTCATTACTTCTCCCTGAGATCTGCATCTTAAGTCATAAGTTTTTTACAGTTTGTCAATTCTCTTCCTTGCCATATGAAGATAGGATTTTAACGTCATGAGCAAGGTTTGCACTGAACAAATTCGCACCGTCCTTATTCATGTGATTGTCGAAGAAGTACCCGAGTTTGTTGTATTGCAAATCCTGGCTGTAATCCTTGAAAGGAATGTTGTATTTGGCACAGACATCCTGTATGGCCTGGTAAGAAGGTTCCATCGCAAACGGCGCCAATGCAGGAGACATGCTGACATACACTTTAGCTCCTTTTGATGTAAGTGTGGAAAAAATTTCTTCCAGCCCTTTCACCTTAGCCGGGTCCACTACCTTATCCTTCTGATTGCGAAGCACTGCATTTTCTTTGATCAGCTCATCAGCCTTCTTCTCTGAGATCAATCCCTTCAAAGGTTTAAATCCCGCGTCTGATTTCCTGTTTTTGAAAATGCCGGTAAGAATATCGAGCAACGATGAGTTGTAGCGGTAAATCATAGACGCCATTTTATATTGCTCATAATTGACGGGTAATATCCATTCTTCCATGGCACCATGCGTCATCCAAAAGTCTTTGGATACTTCAACAGAGGGTGCTACAAAAATTCCATTTTCGGGCCTTCGGTCGCGAACACCTTTCAGCAAATAGATGTCCCTTACTTCCGGATAATCCTGGTAATAGGGAGCAAGCACATTCAACCGATCATAATGCACTTCACGGTAGTACATTTCTTCAGGGTTCAGATCAATGATCACCAGTTTGGGAGTGTAACGGCTAAGTGCCATCCTTACAATAGACTGCTCATAAAAAATTGTTTGGCCATCGTGACCAGCGTTGTAACAACTGAGTCCAAGTGAGTCTGCAATAAACTGCGGGTTATAGTTTCTTCTTCCCCGTGATGAACCGAGAATGATCACATCCTGGTCCATTTTGGTAAATGTGAAAGTGGTTTCGGAAGCAGGTCCGTTTTTTTGGGAGAAATACATTCTGTGTAGAATGGCACCGATCAGTTTATCCAGCACAACAATGGCCAGCAGCAGCAGCAACCCGTTGCGGAAAAAAATCCATAACCCGTTTGAAGTGGTCTTCACCGGGTTAGAACTGGAAGTAGATGAACTGGCTGGCATCGAAAACTCCGATTAATAAAATGAGTGAAATTACACCTGCGAAAAAAAGGTATTTAAGTATTCTGTTCTTAGGTTCAGGGAAAATGGCATTTTTATCTTTTGTCCAGTCTTCCTGGTAAATCTCTACCAGAAAGAGACAAACTATTCCAAACGTACCATACCACAGGGTAGAAGCATCCCCATTGTAAAATTTCAGGCTTTTAAAGCTGAACATCTGCGAGTAATAATACAAGGCATCGCTGACAGTCGGGGAACGAAAGAAAATGTAAGAGAAAATTCCGCAGTGAAATGCCATGATCGTGCCTACCACCCTTCCGAATAAAGGATGAATTCCATAGATCACCTTGTCAAATGCATTGATCTGCTTTTTGATCACCAATCGCGAAGCCAGGAAGAAAAAAAAGACTAAGAAACACAACACATAGGTCCAGTTAGCGCCATGCCATAATCCCGCAAGAAACATGAGTACTCCAAGATTAAAAATTCCACGCCATTTTCCTTTCCTGTAACCTCCCAATGGTTTAAAAACATAGTCTCCAAACCAAGTGGTGAGAGAGATATGCCAGCGCTGCCATACTTCACCTACAGACTGGCCAAGATAAGGCCTTCGGAAATTGGTCATGAGATGAAATCCCATCACACGTGCTGAACCAATGGCCATATCGCTATAGCCTCCGAAATCGCAATAGAGCTGAATCGCAAAAAACCAGGCTGCCACCCAAAAGGTGAGTGGTTCTCCTTCGTGCTGGTGCGGGAAGTTAAATACATTGGCTACATAAGCACCAAGACGGTCAGCTACCACCACCTTTTTAAACAACCCCCACAGCATCAATTTCAATCCTGAAACAACGCGGTCATAATCAAAAGTGTGTTTTTCATAAAACTGGTGTATCAGGTTCTGAGGACGTTCAATGGGACCCGCCACTAATTGTGGATAGAACATTACATACAAAGAGTAAATACCAAAGTGGCGAACGGGTTTGAAGTTGCCGCGATACACTTCAATGGTATAGCTCATGGCCTGGAAGGTGTGGAATGAAAGGCCAATGGGTAAAATAATATTCAGGTAAGGAATATCGAGCTGAATGCCCAGCAGGTCGGTCAGCCAGTTCAGGTTTCCGAGAAAAAAATTATAGTACTTGAAAACGGCCAGTACCCCCACGTTGGCGATAATACTCAACAGCAGGAATAACTTTCGTTGCTTCCCTTGTGCTTTATCAATCCAGATACCTGCGAAATAATCGATTACGATGGTAAAAAGCAGTATAAGGATATAAACGGGGATAAAAAACATGTAGAACACACAACTGCTGATGAGCAGGTGCATCCATCTGAATTTATGCGGAAGCAAAAAATAAATGATGGTAACAAGCGGGAAAAACAATAAGAAACTAAACGAGTTAAATACCATACGTTCCCGTGAGTTGGAGTTTTTTTTTCCTGAGGCAGTGTTTTAAAAAGCCGCGCAAATGTAAAAATTATCTTGGGATGGGGAAAGGCGGCAAGCAAATTAACCGCAGCATTTAATAACAGCTCCTTTTTTGATAATAAAAAGTAAGAGATAGAAACGTTGTAAAATTTAAAACCTCCGGAATGGTGAAATTCCAGAGGTTCATAGTTTAATACTTCCTTATCTCAGAAGCTATTTTGAAATGATCTTGAAATTCTTCTATACTTCCGCAACCCTTCGAC